>JAHFRO010000066.1 GCA_023266245.1 Betaproteobacteria bacterium
TGCTGAATAGGCGGTTCAAGCCCTCGCGGCGCGGGCTGAGCAGGCCTTCATCCTCGTAGTGCCGGATGGTGCGGGTGGTGACGCCGAATTCCTTGGCGAGCTCAGTAATGCTATAGGTAGTCGTCATTGTGCTCCGCAATAAACGTGTGTAGAATCAAAACTCTTAAGCCCAAACGTATAACCTTTACGTAAACGTAATGCGACCAACGGCTAAAGTCAAGTCCCGCGTAGCAGGCGGGCTCGATTATCCATTCGCCGAGGCCCCGGCGCCGGGTGCGGTACAAGAGGTGGCGCCTGGCGACTACCGTTTTGCGCGCGCCAGACCCGTGTTCGAGCTTCAAGGAGAATCGCAGTGACGACACCTGAACCCAAACCAGCGCTTGATCCGGCCGAACTCGCCAAGACCTACGCCGAGATCGCGCAACGCAGCAGCCAGCTCATCGGCGATTTCATCGCGCGCCAGGCGGCGAGCGGCGTGCCGGCATTCGGCGACGAACTCGGCATTGCCAAGGCGTTTTACGAGATGATGGGGAAGCTCCTCGCCGATCCGGCGAAGTGCGCCGAGATGCAGTTCAAATTGTGGCAGGACTATATGTCGTTGTGGCAGCACTCGATGCTGCGTTTCCTCGGCCACGCCGCACAGCCGGTGATCGAGCCGGCCAAGGGCGATCGCCGTTTCAAGCACGACGACTGGCAGCAGAACTTCCTCTACGACTACATCAAGCAGTCGTATCTAATCGCCGCCAAGCACCTGCACCAGACGGTGGGCGGCGTGCAGGGGCTCGACGAGCAGACTGCGAAGAAGGTCGATTTCTATACGCGCCAATACATCGACGCGCTCAGTCCCAGCAATTTCCTGCTCACCAATCCGGAAGTGCTGCGCGAGACTGTCAGCTCAGGCGGTCAGAACCTGGTCAAGGGCTTGAACAACCTGCTCGAAGACCTCGAGCGCGGCGACGGTCAGCAGATCCGCGTCAAGATGACCGACCCGGCGGCGTTCGAGGTCGGCGGCAACATCGCCGTCACGCCGGGCAAGGTGGTGTATCAGAACGACCTCATACAGCTCCTCCAGTACGCGCCGCTGACGCAGGAGGTATATAAGCGCCCACTCCTGATCCTGCCCCCGTGGATCAACAAGTTCTACATCCTCGACATGCGCGAGAAGAACTCGTTTGTGCGCTGGGCGACAGCGCAGGGCTATACCGTATTCGTTGTGTCGTGGGTTAATCCCGACGCGACGTTCGCGCAAAAGACTTTCGACGACTATCTGCTGGAAGGGCCGCTCGCCGCGCTCGATGCGATCGAAAAGGCGACCGGCGAGCGCGAAGTCAATGCGATCGGCTTCTGCCTCGGCGGCACACTGCTCGCTTCTACGCTCGGCTACCTGGCGGCGACCAGTGACGATCGCATCAAGAGCGCGACATACTTCGCGACCATGATCGATTTTGCCGAGCCCGGCGAGCTCGAGGTGTTCGTCGACGAGGAGCAGGTCAGCAAGCTTGAGAAGAAGATGCGAGAGCGCGGCTACCTCGAAGGCTCGGAGATGGCGACCACTTTCAACATGCTGCGCGCCAACGACCTGATCTGGTCGTTTGTCGTCAACAACTACCTGCTCGGCAAGGACCCGTTCCCGTTCGATCTGCTCTACTGGAACTCGGACTCGACGCGCATGCCGGCGGCGATGCACAGCTTCTATCTGCGCAACATGTACATCAATAACCTGTTGCGCAAGCCCGGCGGCATCGCGCTCAACGGCGTGCCGATCGACCTTGCCAAGGTGAAGATCCCGCTCTATTTCGTGTCCACCATCGAAGACCATATCGCACCGTGGAAGTCGACTTACGCCGGTACGAAATTGTGTTCCGGCAAGGTGCGCTTCGTGCTCGGCGGCTCCGGCCATATCGCCGGCATCATCAATCCGCCGGCGGCGAACAAGTACGGCTACTGGACCAACGACGAGCTCGCCGACACCCCGCAGGAATGGCTCGAGGCGGCCAAACAGCATTCCGGCTCGTGGTGGAACGACTGGGCCAAGTGGGCGGAGCAATACGCGGGCGACAAAGTCGCCGTGCGCGAGCCCGGCAAAGGCAAATTGAAAGCGATCGAAAATGCGCCAGGCTCTTACGTCAAGGTGCGCGTCGACGCGAAAGCTGCCGCTTAAGCTGCGGCCAGGCGAAAATCCTTGAGGTAGGCGAGCCCCTGAATCGCGCGGCTGCCGTACCACGAAGTCATTTCGCCATCGATCAGCCGTACCTTGCGGCGTGCTGCAGGCGGCAGCAGCTTTTCGAGCGCGGCGACGTCGCGCTCGCGGAAGCGATAAGGTTCGCTGCTGAGCAGGATGTGATCGGCCTCAGCGAGCAACGCGGCATCGAGCTCGATTTCGGGATAACGTGCGTTGGCAACGGCCGGCAGCGTGTCCCAGCCGATGAGTGCGAGGGTGCGCGATATGTAGGTGTCGCGCGACACCGTCATCCACGGCTTATGCCAGATCAGATACAGCACCTTTTGCCGCGGCCGCGCGCGGCATGCGGCAATGACATCGTCGTATGCGCGTTCGAACTCAATGCACAACTCTTCGGCGCGCTCGGTGCAGCCGAAGATGCCGCCGAGCAAGCGATACAGCACGAGATTGTCGCGCGGCGCGAGCGGGTGCGTGACGATGATGTTGGGAACAAAGCGCGCGAGTTTATCGACGGTTGGCTTTTCGTTTTCGTCGATGTTGACGATCAGATGCGATGGTAGCAATTCACGGATGCGCTCGCTATTGACATCCTTGGTGCCGCCGACTTTTGGGATCCTGCGCACTACGTCGCGCGGATGCACGCAGAAGCCGGTGCGACCGACGAGATGTGCCGCGAGCCCGAGCTCACAGATGAGTTCGGTCAAGCTCGGCACCAGCGACACAATGCGTGGCGCCGCCGTGACTGCAGCGTGGCGCGTGCCGGCGGCATCGACAAGTTCGCTAACAGGCTGTTTTTGCGTTGGTTGGGGCACCGGCGTAAGCTATCGAAGGCCATCGGCCGCGGGTCGTGGCCGGGGGAGCAATTATGACTGATATGAGCGTGCGGCCGACGCATCGCGGCTACCAGGCCAAGTACAAAGTGCGGTTCGTTACCGCCGCGAGCCTGTTCGACGGCCACGACGCCTCGATCAACATCATGCGCCGCATTCTGCAGGCGAGCGGCGCCGAAGTCATCCATCTCGGGCACAACCGCTCGGTCGACGAAATCGTCACCGCCGCGCTCGACGAGGACGTGCAGGGCATTGCAGTCAGCTCCTACCAGGGCGGCCACGTCGAGTTCTTCAAATACATGATCGATCTGTTGCGCGAACGCGGCGGCGCGCACATCAAGGTGTTCGGCGGCGGCGGCGGCGTGATCGTAGCCGCTGAAATCGCCGAGCTCCACGCCTACGGCGTCACCCGCATCTATACGCCCGAAGACGGCGCCAAGCTGGGCCTGCGGGGCATGATCAACGACATGCTCGCAGCCGCCGATTTCGATCCGGTTGCGCGTGCACCGGTCACACTCGATAACGTCGCCTGCAGCAATCGCCGCCAACTCGCAAGCCTGATTACCGCGCTCGAGAACGCGACGCTCGATAAAAAAATGCGCCAGCAGTTCACTGAGCGCGCGCGCGCGATGAAGAATGTGCCCGTGCTCGGCATTACCGGTACCGGCGGCTCGGGCAAGTCGTCGCTCACCGACGAGCTGGTGCGGCGCTTGCGGCTCGACCAGCAGGACGTACTCAGAATCGCGATAATTGCGATCGACCCGTCGCGGCGCAAGAGCGGCGGCGCGCTGCTCGGCGACCGCATTCGCATGAATTCGATCGGGAGTCCCAACATCTACATGCGCTCGTTCGCGACGCGTGCCGCCGACAAAGAAATCGCGGCCTGCGTGCCGGACGTGATCGCGGCGTGCAAGGTCGCCGGGTTCGATCTGATCATGATCGAGACTTCGGGCATCGGCCAGGGCGATGCCGCAGTCGTGCCGCTGGTTGACGTAGCGCTTTACGTGATGACGCCCGAATATGGCGCGGCGAGCCAGCTCGAAAAAATCGACATGCTCGATTTCGCCGATTTCGTTGCGATCAACAAATTCGACCGCCAGGGCGGGCAGGATGCGCTGCGCGACGTGCGCAAGCAGGTGCAGCGCAACCGCGAGGCGTTCTCGAAATCGCCCGACGAGATGCCGGTGTTCGGCACCATCGCCGCGCGCTTCAACGACGATGGCGTCACCGCGCTCTACCAATCGCTGAAGCCCAAGCTTGGCGAGCACGGACTGAAGTTCAAGCCCGGGCAGCTCGCGCCGGTCACGGTGCGGGCTTCGAGCGGCAATACTGCCATCGTGCCGCCGTCGCGCGCACGTTATCTCGCTGAAATCGCCAACGCGGTGCGCGCCTACCACCAGCGTGCGCGCGAGCAGGCGCGGATCGCACGCGAACGCCAGCAACTGACGCAGACGAAGAGGATGCTCCTCGAGTCTGCGTCATCCCAGCGCAGGCTGGGATCCAGTCCTGACATTTCCCTGGATTCCCGCTTGCGCGGGAATGACGACACCCTGTCGATGCTCGACTCATTGATCGCAGAACGCGAAACCGCGCTCGAAGCGCGCAGCAAGGAGTTGCTCGCCGGCTGGCCGCAGGTGCAGGCCGAATACTCGGGCGACGAGAACGTGGTGAAAGTGCGCGAGCGTGAAATCAGCACTCAGCTCACGGTCACCACGCTGTCGGGAACCCGGCTGCCGAAAGTCGCGCTGCCCGGATACGAGGACCACGGCGAGCTGCTCAAGTGGCTGCTGCGCGAAAACCTGCCCGGCTATTTCCCGTTCACCGCCGGCGTATTCCAGTTCAAGCGCGAGAACGAGGACGTCACGCGCATGTTCGCCGGCGAGGGGGACCCGTTCCGCACCAACCGCCGCTTTAAGCTCTTGTCCGAGCATTCGGAAGCGAAGCGTCTGTCGACCGCGTTCGATTCGGTCACGCTTTACGGTTATGACCCGCACGAGCGTCCCGACATTTACGGCAAGGTCGGCAATTCCGGCGTGTCGATCGCGACGCTCGACGACATGAAAGTGCTCTACGGCGGCTTCGACCTCACCGCGCCGAACACTTCGGTGTCGATGACGATCAACGGTCCGGCGCCGACGATACTCGCGATGTTTCTCAACACCGCGATCGACCAGCAGCTCGAGGCGTTCGAGCAAGAACACGGCCGCAAGCCAAACCCGCAGGAGGCCGAAGAAATCCGCGAGTGCACGCTGCAGACGGTGCGCGGCACGGTGCAGGCCGATATTCTGAAGGAAGACCAGGGCCAGAACACGTGCATTTTTTCGACCGAGTTCTCGCTCAAGGTGATGGCCGACATCGCCGAATACTTCGCGCAACACCAGGTGCGCAATTTCTATTCGGTGTCGATCTCGGGCTATCACATCGCGGAGGCCGGGGCGAACCCGATCTCGCAGCTCGCATTCACGCTCGCCAATGGCTTCACCTTCGTCGAGGCCTATCTCGCGCGCAGCATGCCGATCGACGATTTCGCGCCCAATCTGTCGTTCTTCTTCAGTAACGGCATGGATCCCGAGTATTCGGTGATCGGGCGCGTCGCGCGCCGCATCTGGGCGATTGCAATGCGCGACCTCTACGGCGCCAGTGAGCGCAGCCAGAAACTCAAGTACCACACCCAGACTTCGGGCCGCTCGCTGCACGCGCAGGAAATCGACTTCAACGACATTCGCACCACCTTGCAGGCGCTGATCGGCGTCTACGACAATTGCAACAGCCAGCACACCAACGCGTATGACGAGGCGATCACCACGCCGACCGAAGCATCGGTGCGGCGCGCGATGGCGATCCAGCTCATCATCAACCGCGAATGGGGGCTCGCCAGGAACCAGAACCCGAACCAGGGCTCGTTCATCATCGAGGAGCTGACCGAGCTGGTCGAGGAAGCGGTGCTCGCCGAATTCGAGCGCATCGCCGAGCGTGGCGGCGTGCTCGGTGCGATGGAAACCGGCTACCAGCGCGGCAAGATCCAGGAAGAGTCGTTGTATTATGAGACGTTGAAGCACGACGGCCGGCTTCCGATCATCGGCGTCAACACCTTCCGCAATCCGCAGCCGGCCGTGACCGCGATCCGGCTCGCGCGCTCGACCGAGGAAGAAAAACAAAGCCAGATCCGGCGGCTGCGCGAATTCCAGCAGCGCCACCAGAATGAAGCGCCGGCGGCGCTGCAGCGCCTGCAGCAGGTGGCGATGGCAAACGGCAATGTTTTTGCCGAGCTGATGAACGCAGTGCGTTCGTGTTCGTTAGGTCAGATCACCAACGCGCTGTTCGAAGTAGGGGGGCAGTACCGTCGCAACATGTAGCATCTGAAACACGCGGCGGCGCGTAAGGATTTTGGGTTCATCCGGGATTTCCGTGGGTTCATGAATGAAGATGGTATAGAAGTGGCCTCGAAGGAGGGTCGAGGCCATGCGAGATGTCAAGCTGTATCAACAACTCTTGGGCTTGGTTGCGCCGTGGACGGTGAACGCGTCGGCGCAAAATCCGCGAAATCGCTCGTGCCCTTGCGCGGTGCGCGTTTCGAGAATAGAAATCGTTCGAACGACAACTCTGTCATAGCGGTTGGCATAACGGTAGCCAGTGGCATAAAGTGGCTAATATAGGTGCTCAGCGCCCCGCATCGGTCGGCAATTCGCGGAGTGAGCATGGTCGTACTCCCAGACAAGGATGAGCGAACCGCTTCTAACGGTGGAGGACCTCCACCTCGCCTTCGGGGGGGTGCGCGCCCTGCGGGGCGTCGGCCTCGAGGTGCGCCGGGGCGAGATCTTCTCGCTGATCGGTCCGAACGGCGCCGGCAAGACGGTGCTGCTCAACTGCGTAAACGGCCTCTATCCGCCGGAGCGCGGGCGCATCCTCTTCGAGGGGCGCGACCTCGACGGCGTAAAGCCCTACCGTCGCGCCGCCCTCGGCATCTCGCGCACCTTCCAGAAGATCGAGCTCTTCAGCGGGATGACGGTGCTCGACAACATCCGCCTGGGCCGCCATCTGCACCTGCGGACGGGACTGCTCACCGGCGCGCTCTACACCGGCCCTGCCGCCCGCGAGGAAATCGCGCACCGCGAGTTCATCGAGCGGGAGATCATCGACTTCCTGGAGATGACGCACTTGCGCGACAAGGTGGTCGGGATGCTCCCCTACGGCCTGCAGAAGCGTGTGGAGCTGGGGCGCGCGCTCGCCCTCAACCCAAAGCTCCTCCTGCTCGACGAACCGATGGCCGGACTCAACCTCGAGGAGGTCGAGGACATCGCCCGCTTCATCCTCGACATCAACGAGGAGGAGCGCTGGCGGGTGACGTGCATTCTCGTCGAGCACGATATGGGCGTGGTCATGGATATCTCGCACCGGGTGGCGGTGCTGAATTTCGGCGAGAAGATCGCCGAGGGCACGCCCGAGGAGGTCCAAGCCGAGCCCCTGGTGCATCAGGCCTACCTGGGAGAGGAGCAGGGTGAATACACCTCACGCCGCTGAGAGCCGTCCGATCACACCGGACCTGACGCTGCCGAAGCTGCTCCTCGAGACCGCGCAGCGCTACGGCGACGGCAAGGTCGCGATGCGCGAAAAGGAATTCGGCATCTGGCGCCCGATCACCTGGCGGCGATACCGCGACGAGGTGCGGCATCTCGCGGTGGGGTTCGCTGCGCTCGGACTCCGTGCCGGCGACAAGGTCGCGCTCATCGGCCACAACCGCCCGGAATTGCTGTGGGCCGAGATGGCGGCGCTCGCCGTCGGCGGCGTCGTGGTCTGGCTCTACCAGGACGCGCTGCTCGACGAGGTCCAGTATGTGGTGGATCACTCCGACGCCCGCTTTCTGATCGGCGAAGGGCAGCAGGAAGTGGACAAGGGGCTTGCCGTCAAGGCGCGCTGCCCGAAGCTCGAGCGCATCATCTGGGACGACCCCAAGGGCTTGCGCGGCTACGACGACCCGGCACTCATGAGCCTGGCAGAGGTGCGCCGCCTGGGGCAAGAGGCTGACGCCGAGGACCCCGGAGCCTTCGCGCGTACGGTGGCGCGCGGCCGGGGAGACGATGTCGCGCTCCTCTTCTACACTTCGGGGACGACGGCCAAGCCCAAGGGCGCGCTGCTCACCCACACGAACATGCTGAAAATGGGCCAAAACCTCATGGCCGTGGACCCGTGCGGCGAACGCGACGACTTCGTGTCGTTCCTGCCCTTCTCCTGGATCGGCGAGCAGATGATGTCGGTCTCGTGCGGGCTCCAGGCGGGGTTCACGCTGAATTTCCCCGAGGATCCGGAGACGGTCCAGCACGACATCCGTGAGATCGGGCCTCAGGTGCTGTTCTCACCGCCGCGGATTTATGAGCAGATGGTGCGGACCGTTCAGGTAAAGGTGCTCGACGCGCCGGCCCTGAAGCGGAGGGTGTACGGCTGGGCCCGGAAGGTCGGCGACGAAGTGGCCGAGCGTGCGTTCGCCAAGAAGCCAATCCCCGGCGGCCTGCGGCTCAAGTACCGGTTGGCCGATCTGCTCGTCTTCCGCAAGCTGCGCGATCATCTCGGGCTGGCGCGCATCCGCCACGCGTACTCGGGCGGCGCCGCCCTCGGTCCCGATCACCTGCGGTTCTTCCATGGCATCGGCGTCAATCTGAAGCAGATCTACGGGCAGACCGAGATCGCCGGTATCTCGGTGGTCCACCGTGACGGCGACGTAAAGTTCGACACCTCGGGGCTGCCGATCCCCGAGACGGAGATCCGCATCTCCGCGGAGGGCGAGATCCTGTCCAGGAGCCCGTGCGTGTTCAAAGGCTACTACAAGATGCCGGAGGAGACGGCGCGTACGCTCAACGACGGCTGGCTGCATTCTGGCGACATCGGCTTCCTCGACGGCGAGGGCCACCTTGTCGTCTTCGACCGCCGCAAGGACGTGATGACGCTCGCCGACGGGAGCCGCTTCTCGCCGCAATTCATCGAGACCCGGTTGAAGTTCAGCCCGTACATCAAGGACGCCTGGGTCATCGGCCACCAGCGTAACGCCGTGACCGCCGTCGTCTGCATTGACGCCGGTGTGGTCGGCAAGTGGGCCGAGGAGCACCACATTCCCTATACCTCCTATCCGGAGCTGTCCCAGAAGGGCGAGGTGCGCGCCCTCGTCGCGCAGGCCGTCGGCCATGTCAACCAGGGGCTGCCGGCTGCCGCCCGCATCCAGCGCTTCGTGAACCTGCACAAGGAATTCGACGCCGACGACGAGGAGCTGACCCGGACCCGCAAGCTGCGCCGCGCCTTCCTCGAGGAGCGCTACCGCGACGTCGTTGCGGGGCTTTATTCGGGTTCGGGGGACATCGAGCTCGATACGACCGTCACCTACGAGGATGGCCGGGTCTCGCACTCGAAGACGACGCTGAGCGCCGTGGACGCGCCGGGGGCCTGAATGCGGATTCTGCTCGAGCTGGTGTTGTCGGGGATCATGGTGGGCTCGATCTACGCCCTGGTGGCCCTCGGCTGGACACTCATCTACAAATGCTCGGGGGTCCTCAACCTCGCCATGGGCGAGTTGACCCTGATCGGCGCCTATGTCTGTCTGACGTTTTACCAGTGGGGATTCCCGTTCCCGGTGGCGGTGCTCGCCATGCTGATCATGGGCTTCATCCTCGGTCTCGTCACCGAGCGGCTCTTCCTGCGCCGCATGATCGGCGAGCCGATCCTGTCGGTCATCATGATCACGGCCGGGCTCTCCTTCTTCTTCCGCGCGGTGGTGGGCTTCGTCTGGGGCACTGACACGGTGGTCTTCACTCCCCCCGTCTTCCCGCAGGAGCCGGTGCGCTTCCTCGGCATGGTGTTCGGGCAGGTCTATCTCTGGAGCTTCGTCGCGGCGATCGTGCTGCTGCTGGTATTCGTGTGGTTTTTCGAGCGCGGCCGCTGGGGGCTCTCGATGCAGGCGACCGCCGACGACGAGATGGCTGCACTCTCCCTCGGCGTGTCCGCCAAGTGGGTGTACGCGCTCGCCTGGGCCATCGCCTTCATGGCGGCAGGGGTGGGAGGTACACTCCTCGGGAACATCAACGGCCTCAACATCTCCGTCGGCTACCTCGGCCTCTTGGTACTGCCCGCCGTCGTCCTCGGGGGGCTCAACTCGATCCCGGGCGCGATCGTCGGCGGCATCGCGATCGGCGTGCTCCAGAATCTTTCCGACGCTTATATCGGTCCACTGACGCAGGGCGGGGTGAAGGAGATCGCGCCCTTCGTCTTCATGATCGCCGTGCTGCTCATCCGGCCGTACGGACTCTGGGGCTGGGTCAGAATCGAGCGTGTATGACGTATCGGTCGAGCGGCGTCTATCACCAGACCTACGCGGCGAGCCACGCCTGGTGGCAGACGAATTTCGTCCGCGCCAAGATGGCGCTGCTCGTCCTCTTCGTCGCGACACTTCCGCTCTACGCCAACCTGTACGTCATCTCCGTCGCCAACATCGTGCTTTACACGATGCTCTCCGCGCTCGGGGTGCAGCTGCTCACCGGCTACTGCGGGCAGATCACGCTTGGTCACGCGGCCTTCATCGCGGTCGGCGCTTACGTCACCGCCATGGGCGTGCTCTTCTGGGGTCTGCCCTACCCGCTCGCCGCGCTCCTCGGCTGCCTGCTGGCCGGCCTTTGGTCGGTCGTCTTCGGATTGCCCTCGGCGCGCATCAAGGGCTTCTACCAGATCATGACGACGATGGCGGCGCAGTTCATCACCGTGGATTTCATCATCACCCACTACGTCAGCCGGGTAGGCGGGCGCGAGCACTACTTCTCGCTGCCTCCGGGGACCATCACCATCGGCGGCTGGCCGGTGGACAGCGAAGTCAAGGTCTACTATCTGGCGGCCGTGCTCACCTTCGTCTGCTTCGCGGCGCTCGCCAACCTTCTTCGAACCAAGGTCGGGCGCGCGTGGATTGCCATCCGCGACAACGACATCGCGGCGGAGGCAATGGGCGTGAACGTCGTGGCCTATAAGCTCCTCGCCTTCTTCGCCGCCGGCGTGCTGGCCGGCGTGGCGGGGGCGGTGTGGATCCCGTCGCTGTATTTCGTGAGCCCCGAGCACTTCCAGCTCTCGTGGAGCGTGTGGATCGTGGGCGTGATCCTCATCGGCGGGGTCGGCAGTCTGCACGGCGTCGCCTTCGGCGCCATCTTCGTCACCGTGATCCTCGAGCTGCTGAAGCTCGCCGTGATCCCGCTCGCCGAGTTCTATCCGGCCCTCACCGAGCGATTTCTCTATCTGAAGGAGGCGGCCTTCGGACTCGCGATCGTGCTGTTCCTGCTATACGAGCCGCGCGGGCTGGCGTATCGTTGGCAGCAGCTCAAGAACTACTTCAATCTCTGGCCGTACGCTTACTGATGACAAGGAGGGAACCATGAAACGACTCACGCTGTGGATCCTCGCACTCGGCTTCGCGCTCGCGCTGCCCGCGGCGTGGGCGCAGGAGATCAAACTGGGGTCGCTCAACGACCTCACCGGCCCGACATCCGACGTCGGCAAGGACATCGCGCTCGGCATCCGGGAGGCCGTGCAGTACGTGAACGACACCGGCGGCATCAACGGCAAGCGGATTCGCCTGTACCTCTACGACTACGGCTACCGGGTTCCCGAGGCCATCACGACCTATAAGCGCTTCCGCGATTTCGACAAGGTCGTCGGCGTGCTGGGATGGGGGACCGGGGATACCGAGGCGCTCTCGCCCACGGTGGGCAAGGACCGCATCCCGTACCTCTCGCATTCGTTCGCGGCGAAGCTCACCGATCCGAAGACCGCGCCCTACAATTTCGTGTACGGGACCGACTACTCTTCGAACGCGCGAGCGGCCATGACCGCCTGGTTCGACGAGATCTGGATGAAGGACTCGCGCTTCCGCGACGCCCGCGCCAAGGGCGAAAAGCCGCGGGTCATCATGTTCTACGCCTTCCCCGTGCCGTACGCGAGCGCGCCCATCCGGGCGCTCAA
>JAHFRO010000217.1 GCA_023266245.1 Betaproteobacteria bacterium
AGGCCACAGCAGTCCTCACCGGCACCCCGGAAGAGTTCCGCAAGCTGGTGCAGGATGCGCTCGACAAGAACCGTAAAGTGATCAAGGCGATCGGGCTGAAAGTCGAGTAGCGCGTCGTAGCGTGGAGCAGGGATCGGCGAAACGCGGAGCAGGGGCCCCGCTTGCGGGGATGCGACCGTGCAGGCGCGCAGGTGACCGACAAGTTGACACAAGAAGCTAGCGACAGCCGATCAGAGGGAGCGGCAAGACGTCGCTTCAGCGAGCGCGCGCAGGCATCAGTGGGCAGAACGAGTGGCCTGCCGAAAACATCGGGCCCTGGTCGTTACAGGGTGAAGATGTGATTCTTCTCGGCGCCCCTGACGGCGTCCAGGGAAACTGAGGTATCAAATGTGACGAACCGCCCGCGATGCCGAACGGCAAGCGCGAGTAGGTAGAGATCAGTGAGCTGGCGCGGTCCGTGGATGCGCGCAGAATCGGCGACGCGCGCGTCGAGCAGGCTGATGTCATCGGGCCAAAACTCATGCAACGTGCTTGCAGTGGCCTCCTTAAGGCGTTCCATGACCGCACGCACGGGTAACGCATTCGGATAGCCCGGATGCGACATGATGCGCGTACAGCCGTTTTGAGTAATCGGACAGGACGCCCAACCGGCCCGTGCATGGCTGGCGAACCATTTAGTGGCGCGTGCATGCAGGGAGTGATCGGCATCTAATAGGGCGATCAACACGTTGACGTCCAACAGTGCGCGCATCAGTAGACGTCGTCTTCGCGCAAGGTGTCGATCAGCTCGTTGTTGACGATGCCGCCGCGTTTCGGGAACGGGCGGAACCCGTAGAGCGCCTTCGGCGCCCGTGCCGCCGGCGCTTCTGGCGGCGCGGTCAATGCGCAGCGGGCGAGCTCGGAAATCACTTCTCCGGTAGTTTTCTTCTCGCGGCGGGCGCGGTCCTTGGCGGCCTGCAGCACATCGTTGGCGATATCAAGAGTAGTTCGCATGCATCAGATGCTAATGCATCAAGCATCAATAGTCAAATCGTCCTCCCTCACACACTCGAACCGGCTCCCTGGGGACGGTCGCTTTTCCGGCCAAGACCGGACACTCGCTTGATGTGTAATAGCCGCAATTTGATCTGGCAAAAGATATACGACAAGATCGGAACTGCGATCCGAAGATGCTGTGGCTTAATAGCGAGATTTATTCGATCACCCTGTCGGCGCGCACGAGGATCGAGTTGGGAATTTTGAGGCCGAGCGTCTTGGCGGTTTTCATGTTGATCACCAACTCGAACCTGGTCGCCCGCTCGACAGGCAAGTCACCCGGCTTGGCCCCCTTCAAAATTTTGTCCACAAAGATCGCCGCGCGCCGCCACATTTCGAGAACATTCACCCCGTAGGCCATGAGCCCGCCGGCTTCCGCGAACTCCAACCGTCCGATCGAGGGTAAGCGCGTTATTAACGCGGCATCCATGGCTGCCTTTGCATTGCCGATAAGCATCGCGTCCTCGTAAATCATGACAGCATCAACTCGTTTTGCGACCATCGCCGAAAACGCGCCATTAAATTCCTCGGGGCCTCGCACACCGAACTGTTGAAGCTCCATCTTGAGTGACTTGGCCGCAGGCGACATTGCCTGGAGGATCTGGGGGCTCACAGGATTGGTCGCATTCAGGAGGACCCCTACGCGCCTGGTGCGCGGCAACGCATCCCTGAGCACTTCTAGGCGCTTCGCGACGGTCTCCCGATCGAAGTAGGTCGATCCTGTGACGTTGCCCCCCGGCCGCGCGAGGCTGGTGACGAGGCCCGAGGCTATCGCGTCACCAACGGTCGCGACGACAATGGGAATCGTCGTAGTCGCTCGCATTGCAGCACGAGCCCCCGGTGTTCCATGGGTCACAATGACGTCAACCTTGAGACGCACCAGCTCGGCCGCGAAGTCAGGGAGCCGGCCATATTTTCCCTCGGCCCACCGAAACTCAATGACGACGTTCTTGCCCTCCTCGTAGCCAAGCTCGCGCAAGCCTGCTCGAAACGCTGCTGTCCGACTCACGGAAGACGGGTCAGAAGCGGAGGCGGAACCAAGGAACCCAATTCGATAGACCTTCGTCGACTGCTGCTGAGCGAAAGATGCAAGCGGCGCTGCGAGTGCACCGGCTCCAAGTGCGATGACGATTCTGCGGCGTGTAATCACGATAACTGCACTCCCCTTCAAATCGACGCGGTCTCGAAAATGCGGGACTTTCACGCATCATACAGTGTCTGTCAGATAGCGTTCGGCTATACTCCTCACCTCGGCAACCGCGGCTGCTCTTTTGCACAACTTGACGGACACTAGCATTTTTTCTATGGTGTCGTGCCCGCCCCTTTTATAACACCACGAACCAGAGAAAGCACACCTCATGATTACGAACGATCGCGGGCTGTCCGAAGAGCAGCGCATGATGCGGGACAGCTGCCGCGCCTTCGTCAACGACTTCGTCACGCCGTTTATCCGCAAGAACTGGCAGCGCGAGTGGATCATGACGCCGGAAGACCGCCTGCCGCGCGAGATCCTCGAGCAAGCCGACAAGATCGGCATCCGCGCCCTCGGCGTGCCCGAGGAGTTCGGCGGCACGCCGCTCGATCCCGCGAGCGAGGTGCAAACCTTCGCCATGATCTCGGAGGAGATCGCGCGCGGCGATTCGGGCCTCGCCGACAAGCTAGTGCAGATCTGGAAGGTTTCGGTGCTGCTGCGCAACGTCGCGCCGCGCCACCTGCAGGAGCGCTGGTTCCCGCGCATAGTCAAGGACCCCGGCTTCCTGCTCGCGCACTGCCTCACGGAACCGCGCGGCGCCTCCGACCGCTGGCTGCCCTACAATGTGCCCGAGGCGGCGATGCACACCAAGGCCGTGCTGAAGGACGGCGAGTGGGTGATCAACGGCCGCAAGCAATTCATCAGCAACGGCTACGACGCGAGCCTCTACGTTGTCTACGCCAACACCAAGCCGGGCGTCGGCATGCTTGAGGGCACGTCGAGCTTTCTCGTGCCGCGCGGCACGCCCGGCTTCACGGTCGCCCGCTGCAACGAGACGCTCGGCGGGCGCTTCATGAACAACGGCGAACTCGTGTTCGAGGACTGCCGCGTGCCCAAGGACCATCTGCTGGTCGAGAACATCGCGCTCTCCAAGGCCGGAATCTATTTCCGTCCGGGCAAGATCATCCAGGCATCGAAGAACCTGGGCATCGGTGTCGCTGCGTTCGAACGCACCGCCGATTACGTGCAGAACTATGTGCAGGGCGGACGCATCCTGATCAAGCACCAGGCGGTCGCCCTGCGGCTCGCCGAGATGGCGACCAAACTCTGCGCCGTGCGCGCGCTTCTGAAGGAGGCCTCGCGCGCAGTCGACGAAAGCGCCCCCGACGCCGAAGAACTCTGCAATATGGTCAAGCTGTTCGCTTCCGAGGAAGTGTTCAAGGTGTGCCAGCACGCCGTGGAACTGCACGGCGGCAATGGCATCATGCTCGACTTCGGCATCGAGAAGCTGTTCCGCGACGCCGCGACTTTCCTGCACATGGACGCGACCGTCGACATCTCGCGTTTCAAAATCGTCAAGGCAATGTTTCCCGATACGGCGGGGGCCTACGCCGGCCCCGAGAAGTGAGACTCATAGCACGCTCGGGCAGCCGGACTCCACTCACACTTTCCATAAAGAGGAGCAACCATGATCTATGAAATGAGAACCTATGATCTCAAGCCGCACTCGCTGGCCGAAGTCGAAAAACGCTTCGGCGAAGCCTACGAGCACCGCAAGAAACTTTCGCCGCTCGCCGCGTTCTGGCATACCGAAATCGGTCCGCTCAATCAGATCATCCACGTCTGGCCGTACCAGGATCTCGAAGAGCGCGCGCGCATCCGCGCCGAAGCAGTCAAGGACCCGAACTGGCCACCGAAAATCAGGGAATTCATTGTGAATCAGCGCTCGGACATTTTTATCCCGCTTTCGGTCTCGCCGGAATTGAAGCCGGCCAAAGTGGGACCGTACTTTGAAATGCGCGTTTACACCCTCGCCAGCGGCGCCGAGGTGCCGAAGCTGCAGAAGCTGTGGGAAGCAGGCATACCCGAGCGCACCAAGTTCAGCCCGCTGTGCGCGGCGTGGA
>JAHFRO010000218.1 GCA_023266245.1 Betaproteobacteria bacterium
CGGTGCGCACGGTTTACACCGGCGCCGGCGCGCAGGTGATCGAGTCGCAAGTCACGCAGCCGCTCGAGGACTCGCTCTCCGGCATCGAGGGCGTCCGCACCATCAAGTCGGTCTCGCGCGAGGAGGTCTCCCAGATCACGGTCGAATTCGTACCGGAGCGCAACGTGGACGCCGCGGCAAACGACGTACGCGACCGCGTGGCGCGCGCCCGCGGGCGGCTGCCCGACGAGGTGGACGATCCGGTCGTGTCCAAGATCGAAGCCGATGCGCAGGCCATCCTGTGGCTTGCGTTCTACAGCGACGCCCACGATGCGCTGTTCATCACCGACTACGCCGACCGCTACGTCGCCGACACGTTGAAGTCGTTGCCGGGAGTGGCGAGCGTGATTATCGGCGGCGAGCGCAAGTACGCGATGCGTGTCTGGATAGACCGCGACCGGCTTGCCGGCTTTGGATTGACACCGCTCGACGTCGAGAACGCGCTGCGTCGCCAGAACGTCGAAGTGCCGTCAGGCCGCATCGAGAGCACGAAGCGCGAGTTCACCGTCCTTACTGAGACCGATTTGCGCACCCCTGAGCAGTTCAACAATCTGATCATCACCGAGGCGCGCGGCTATCCGGTGCGGCTCAAGGACGTAGGCCGTGCCCAGCTCGGCGCGCAGGACGAGCGCAACGTGGTGCGCGTCAACGGCAATCCGGCGGTGGGGCTCGGCATCGTCAAGCAATCCACCGCCAACACGCTGGCGGTGGCGCAGGCGGTGAAAGCGCGACTGCCGCGCATCCAGGCGAGCCTGCCCGAGGGCGTGAAAGTATTCGTCGCCTTCGACTCGTCGCTGTTCATCGAGGCGTCGATCAAGGCGGTCTACCGCGCCATCTTCGAATCGATGCTGCTGGTGACACTGGTGATCTTCCTGTTCCTGCGCTCGTTCCGCACGACGCTGATTCCTTTCGTCACCATTCCGGTGTCGCTGATTGGCGCATGCTTCTTTCTCTGGACGTTCGGCTTCACCATCAACATCCTGACGCTGCTCGGCATCGTGCTCGCGATCGGATTGGTGGTCGACGACGCGATCGTGGTGCTGGAGAACGTCCACCGCCACATCGAGGAAGGCATGCCGCCGTTCAAGGCGGCGGTCTACGGCAGCCGCGAGATCGCATTCGCGGTAGTGGCGATGACGATCACGCTCGCCGCGGTGTTCATGCCGCTCGTATTCTCCACCGGCAACACCGGCAAGCTCTTCACCGAGTTTGCCCTGACGGTGGCGATGGCGGTGCTGGTATCGGGTTTCGTGTCGCTGACGCTGACCCCGATGATGTGCTCGAAGCTCCTGAAGCACCACGCCAGGCACGGCGCAATTTACAACGCGACCGAGCGCTTCTTCGTTGCCATGAACCGCGGTTACCGCCGCTCGCTCGCCTGGGTGCTGCATCGTCGCAAGGGGGTGATGGCCGCCTACGCCATTGTGCTCGCGGCCATGATCGGACTGGGGCTTGCGCTCAAGTCGGAACTTGCGCCGCTGGAGGACCGCGGTTTCATTCTCGGCGTGATGCTCGCGCCGGAGGGCGCAACGCTGGAGTACACCGACGGTTATGCGCGCATCTGGGAAGCGATCTACAAGGACGTGCCCGAGATCACCAGCTACTTCGTGGTGGTGGCGCCGGGGCTCGAGCGACCCAATCCGGTCAACTTTGCGCTGTCCTTCGTGCGCCTCAAGCCGTGGGGAGAGCGCAAGCGCAGTCAGATTGAGATTTCTAATGAAGTGGGCCCGAAAATGTTTGGCATGATGCCAGGCGTGCTCGCCTTCCCCAACAATCCGCCTTCGCTCGGCCAGAGCTTCCGCAGCCAGCCGGTGCAGTTCGTGATTCAGGGCAACTCCTATCAGGAGCTGGAGAAGATGGTCGAGCGGATTCTGGAGCGGGCGCGCAAAAATCCGGGCCTGATCAACCTCGATACCGATCTCAAGCTCAACAAGCCGCAGCTGTCGGTGGACGTCGATCGCGAGAAGGTGTCGGTGGTCGGTGCCGAGATCGACTCGATCGGCCGCACGCTGGAGACGCTGCTCGGGGGCCGCCAGGTCACGCGCTTCAAGCGCGAGGGCAAGCAGTACGACGTGATCGTGCGGCTCGAGGACAAGGACCGCGCGCGGCCGACCGATCTCACCTCGATTTACGTGCGCGCCAAGGACGGCCAGCTGGTGCAGCTTTCCAACCTCGTGCAGTTGCACGAAACCGTGGCGCCGAAAGAACTCAATCACTTCAACCGGCTGCGGGCGGCCATTATTACCGCCAGCCTCGCGCCCGGGTATACGCTCGGCGAGGCGGTGGATTTTCTCGAAAAAGCGGCACGGGCGGAGTTTGGACAGACGGCGCAGATGGAGCTCGACGGCCAGTCGCGCGAGTACCGTGAATCGGGTGCGCAGCTGTATCTGATCTTCGTGCTGGCGCTCATCTTCATCTATCTCGTGCTGTCGGCGCAGTTCGAGAGCTTCGTATCGCCGTTCGTGATCATGCTCACCGTGCCGCTGGCAATGACCGGCGCGTTGGCGGGGCTGCTGCTGCTCGAAGTGACCATCGGTACGGGCGGCACGCTCAACGTTTACAGCAAAGTGGGTCTCATCATGCTGGTCGGCCTCATCACCAAGCACGGCATCCTGATCGTCGAGTTCGCCAACCAGTTGCGGGAGCGCGGCAAGGAGACCGTCGAGGCGGTGAGCGAAGCCGCGGCGCTGCGGTTGCGGCCGATCCTGATGACGACCGGCGCGATGGTGCTGGGCGCGCTGCCGCTCGCGATCGCGACTGGCCCCGGAGCCGAAGCGCGCCGTCCCATCGGCTGGGTGATCGTCGGCGGGCTGCTGCTCGGCACGTTTCTCACGCTGTTCATCATCCCGACCTTCTACACGCTGCTGGTCGGCAAGCGCCATCGCCCCGGCGAGGAGGAGACGCCCGCTGTGCTCGCGGGCGGCAAGTCAAAGGCGTGAGGCGAAAAGCGAGAGAAGCGTAAAACCAGGGCTTGAAAAAACCGCACTCCGGGCCAAACTTAAAACTTTGACTGCCTAATTGCCTATCCTTAATCCATGATTTCGTTGCGTAAAAGCGAAGAACGCGGCCACGCCGACCACGGCTGGCTCAATGCCTATCATTCATTTTCGTTTGCCGGCTACCACGACCCGCAGCACATGGGGTTCGGGAGCCTGCGCGTGATCAACGAGGACCGCGTGCAGCCCGGCAAGGGTTTCGGCACTCATGGCCATCGCGACATGGAGATCATCACCTATATCCTCAGTGGCGCGCTCGAGCACAAGGACAGCATGGGCAACGGCTCGGTGATCCGGCCCGGCGACGTGCAGCGCATGAGCGCGGGCAGGGGTGTGATGCACAGCGAGTTCAATCCGTCGCAAAGCGAGCTCGTACATTTGCTGCAAATCTGGATCGAACCGAATGTCACCGGCATCCGGCCGAGCTATGAAGAGAGGCACTTCGACGCGGCATCGAAACGCGGCAAGCTGCGATTGATCGTATCGGGCGATGGCCGCGAGGGTGCGGTGACAATTCATCAGGACGCGTCGGTCTACGCCGCGCTGATCGACGGCGCGGAGCGCGCGAGCCATGCGCTTGCCGCCGGGCGCAAAGCCTATGTGCACGTCGCGCGAGGCAAGGTTACCGTCAACGGCCAGCCGCTTGCGGCCGGCGACGCGCTCAAAGCGACCGGCGTATCCGCGGTCGTGCTGGAGCAAGGCGAGCAGGCCGAGGTGCTACTGTTCGACCTCGCATGAATCGCTTCGCGTCAGGTCTGAGCCGTCGTCATCTGCAGCTTGGCAGCCTGCCACTTGTCGAGCTTGGCGCGCGCGCCGTTCACCGCCGGATCCGTCGCCTGCGCGTGCTCGGGCGTCTTTGCGGCCAGCTCGATCACGTAGCCGTTCGGGTCGCGGAAATAGATCGAATGGACGAACCCGTGGTCGGAAATCCCGCGTGTCTCGATTCCGCGGGCCTTCCCTTTGGCCATCATCTGCTCCAGGACGGGCTCGTCCACCTCGAGGGCGATGTGCAGGTCGTAGTCATGCTGCCGCTTGAACTCGAACGGCATGTCCGGCACCTCGAAGAAGGCGAGATAAGAGC
>JAHFRO010000219.1 GCA_023266245.1 Betaproteobacteria bacterium
CGTTTACTGTTCACCGGGTCATTGGGCTGGCGGAGCGCGCTCGATGCCCTCGACCTTCGCGCCCGGCCTGATGCCGCGCTTTTTGAACCACCCCCGATTCACTTCCAGCGCGTACTTGGCGGGCCTGGCGGCGGGGTGGGTGTTGCGCGTTTGCGGCTCCATGTCGGCGATGTTGATGATCACGCCGCGCTCGTCGAGGAATGCCACCGAAAGCGGGATGTGGGTGTTCATCATCCACATGCCGTGCAGCGCAACCTCGGAAAACACGAACAGCATGCCGCGGTTCTCCGGCAGCATGCGCCGGTGCATCAGTCCCTGCATGCGCGTGGCGTCGGTGTGCGCCACTTCCACCCTGAGCTTGTGACCGTTGACCGAGACGGCGATCTCCGGCAGCTGGGCGCTCGCAGCCGTCGCGGCAAGCACCAGTACCGCCACGATCCATGCGTATCTTGTTGGAAGCAGTCTCAATTTTCGATCAGTTTTTCTTGGCGTCCTTGGCGTCTTGGCGGTTCCATCATTCTTTAGCGCGGCACGCCGTTGACCAGCCACTCGGCGATTGCCTCCAGCAGCTCGGTGACTTCGCCGATCGGCGGCAGCACGGTGATTTCCGCTGCCGGGTATTTGGCGCTCAGGCTTTTCATCAGGCGCGGGAGATCCTGCTTGAGATGGCCGCCTTGCGCCAGGAACAGCGGCGCGACGGTGATGTGCGTATGATCGCCGCGGACCAGTTGCGCAACGCAGTCGCCAAGCGTCGGTTGCATCAGCTCGAGGAACGCGAGCTCGACGGTAAGGTCTTGGCGGCGCGCAGCGACTGCTTGCTGTATTGCTCGGAACGGCGCGCTCCATTGGGCATCGCGCGCGCCGTGGGCGAAGAGGACGAGGGCAGCGCGCGCGGAATTGGCCATCTCTTTCACACGGACAACTGAGAATACCGCGCGCGCAGTGATGAGTGATGAGTGATGAGTGATGAGTGAAAGGCGGTAGTCGACCCGTCATTCTCATTCTGCACTCCGCACTCTGCATTCATCACTATCTTTTCCCGGTGCTGCCAAATCCGCCGGGGCCGCGCCTGCTGGTATCGAACTCTTCGACCACGTTGAAGCCGACCTGCACCACCGGTACGACCACGAGCTGGGCCAGGCGCTCCATGGGATTGACCGTGAACGGCGCGTTGCCGCGGTTCCAGGTCGAGACGTAGATCTGCCCCTGGTAGTCGGAATCGATCAGCCCGACGAGGTTTCCCAGCACGATGCCGTGCTGGTGGCCGAGACCCGAGCGCGGCAGGATCACCGCGGCGAGTCCCGGATCGGCGAGGTGGATGGCGATGCCCGAGGGAATCAGCTCGGCCTGCCCCGGCTGGAGCGTGATGGGAGCGGCGATGCAGGCGCGGAGATCAATTCCGGCGGAGCCGGGTGTGGCGTAGCGCGGCAGCTGGCCGCGCAGTCGCTCGTCGAGGATCCTGACGTCGATCGTTTTCATTTTGGTTTCGAGTGCAAGAGCATTAACCGCAAAGGCGCCAAGGCGCAAAGGGTGCGCAAAGAACCAATATTGTGTCGCGCTCTTTGCGTTTCTGCGATGCAGGGATTTCGTTTCCTTCGGATGCAACACATCGACCGTCATGGTGCCAAGAACGCCCGGAACATCTTCTCCTTTGCGTGTCCTTCGCGTTCTTTGCGTCTTTGCGGTTCAGAGTTTTCGTGTTTTCTTTGTGCCGTAGAGCTTGGCGATGTGGGCGACGAGCTGTCGCGCGATGACTTCCTTCAGCGCGCGAGGGAGCTTGTGCGCGCCTTGGTCGTCGAACAGCGTCAACTCGTTGTCATCGGAGCCGATCGCCTGCGGCGCCAGATTGGCGGCGAGCAGCGGCAGCTTCTTGCTGCGGCGCTTGGCCTCCGCGTACCGGTGCAGGTGCTCGCTTTCCGCCGCGAAGCCGACGCAGAACGGCGGGCGCGGACGGCTCGCGACCCAGGCGAGGATATCGGGGTTGGGCGCGAGATCGAGCTTGAGCCTGCTCGCCGTCTTTTTGATCTTCTGCCGGCTCGGGTTGACGACGTGGTAGTCGGCGACCGCGGCGACGCTGATGAAGATGTCGGCGTTTACCACGTGCTTCTTCACCGCGTTGAACATGTCACGCGCGGACACGACGTCGACGCGCTGCACGCCGGCGGGTGCCGCAAGGCTGGTCGGCCCTGAAATCAGGATCACCCTGGCGCCGGCTTCGAGCGCGGCGCGCGCCGCCGCGTAGCCCATCTTGCCCGAGCTCTGGTTGGTGATGCCGCGCACCGCATCAATCGCTTCGAACGTCGGACCGGCGGTAATCAGCACCCGCGCTCCGCGCAGCGACTTGGGGGCGAGAAACGTGGTGACCGCCTCGGCGATCTCGCGCGCTTCGAGCATGCGGCCCATGCCGACTTCGCCGCACGCCTGGTCGCCGCTCGCCGGACCCAGGATCGCTGCGCCGTCGCGCAGCAGCTGGTCGATATTACGGCGCGTGGCCGGGTTGTCCCACATCTGGCGATTCATCGCCGGGGCCAGGATCAGCGGGCATTCGCGCGCCAGGCACAGCGACGAAAGCAAATCATCCGCTAGACCGTTGGCGAGCTTGGCGATGAAGCCGGCGGTGGCGGGCGCCACCACGATCGCGTCCTTGCCGCGCGAGAGCTCGATGTGCGCCATGTTGTCGGCGGCGCGCGCATCCCACATGTCGGTGAAGACCGGCTTGCCCGACAGCGCCTGGAAGGTGGCGGGCGCGACCAGGCCGCGGGCGGCCTCGGTCATGACCACCTGCACCTCGATGCCGTTGCGCAGCAGCTCGCGCACCAAATCGGCCGCCTTGTAGGCGGCGATGCCACCGGTCACGCCGAGCACGAC
Organism: Betaproteobacteria bacterium; assembly: GCA_023266245.1. Lineage (GTDB taxonomy): Bacteria > Pseudomonadota > Gammaproteobacteria > Burkholderiales > SG8-41 > SG8-41. The sequence goes on from JAHFRO010000219.1 coordinate 2,869, forward strand.
TTTTTTGCGCGCGATGTCAGCCACGTCGTTGTTTTGCAGAGAATAAGTTGCAAGAGTGTAACCGCAAAAGCAGTAAACGGTAAACGGTGAACGGTAAACGGTGAACGGCAAAAGCGCACGGCGGTAAACGGCAGAAGACAGCGGACCGTTATCCAAGGAACCGTTCGCTGTTCACTGTTTACTGTTCACCCGCCCATGGCGATCACCGACTGGCCCGTAGACGACCGACCGCGCGAGAAGCTCCTGTACAAGGGCGCGGAGACGCTGTCCGACGCCGAGCTGGTGGCGATTTTTCTTCGCACCGGTGTCAAGGGCAAAAGCGCCGTGGATCTCGCGCGTGAAGCGCTCGCCCGCTTCGGCTCGCTGTCGGGGCTGTTCGCGGCGGACGCCGGCGCGCTGACTGCGGTTTCCGGACTCGGAGCAGCGAAATACGTGCAACTGCAAGCGGTGCTGGAAATGGCACGGCGCGCATTGCGCGAAAAACTCGATCGAGGTTCCGTGCTCAGCTCGCCGCAGTCGGTACGCGATTACCTGCGCCTGAAGCTGCAGGACAAGCCGCACGAAATATTCGTCGGGGTGTTCCTCGACGCGCAGAACCGCGTGCTGGCGGTGGAAGAATTGTTCCGCGGCACGCTCACACAGACCAGCGTTTATCCGCGCGAGGTGGTCAAGCGCGCGCTGCATCATAACGCGGCGGCGCTGATCTTCGCCCACAACCATCCTTCGGGCATCGCCGAGCCGAGCCGGTCGGACGAGGCGCTCACGAGCGCGCTCAAGCAGGCGCTCGCCCTGGTGGACGTGAAGGTGCTCGACCACTTCGTGGTCGGCGGCGGCGCGGCGATGTCGTTCGCCGAGCGCGGATTGCTTTAAATTAGCCGCCAAGACGCCAAGAGCGCCAAGAAAACCAAGACCTGTAACGATAACGGACGCCCAGGAAAAAGAATTGGTGGTGAACGTGGCTTCATGCTCTTCGTGTTCCTCGTGGTTCAAGGTTTTTTAAATCCTGTTTCCGTCCTTCTTGGCGTCCTTGGCGCCTTGGCGGCGATCTGAAAGTTGTTGGGCAAACCGCGGAAAGTGGTGTAAAATCCGCGCCTTTCGAGAATCCGGAGCCGCTTCCATGTCACGCGTCTGCCAAGTCACCGGCAAGAAGCCGATGCTGGGAAACCACGTGTCCCACGCCAACAACAAGACGCGGCGGCGTTTCCTGCCGAACCTGCAGTACCGCCGCTTCTGGGTCGA
>JAHFRO010000067.1 GCA_023266245.1 Betaproteobacteria bacterium
ACAGAGGACACAGAGAAATAAAATAAAACGACCATTTTTTCGGGACTGCATTAAACGAACACTAGCGTGGAGTCCACCGGTTCGTGTTGGGCGTCGGATTAGACATTACGTCTTACCACTCCAGCCGAAGAATGCGAGGAGCAGCAACACGCCGATTACGATCACGACGAATGTGAGCTGAGATCGTGATTTGCTGCTCGGTGCGTCGGCAACTCGCTCGGTGGCTCGTGGTACGTACGCTGTCGGTGGCACGAGACTTGGAACCGTGGCGTCCTTACGATAAACCTCCGCGATAATCACCGGTATCGGATAACGGCCGCCGGTCAAGATCTTTTTGATCTGTGCCAGATAAGGATGACCATCGTCAAGGAGTGGGGCGATATCAGCGGCATCTTCTTCCGGAACAAATCCGATCTGGTGCCCACTCGTGGTGCGGACCTCGACCGCATTTTTGCTGTATCTATTATTGGGGTCGCGAACAAGGTAGGCAGGTGCGGCGGCGCGAGCATAGCGGTCTATCACGGCTGGCCGCCCTTCATACCTTGACCCTGCAACCATGAAGTCCCAATGCTCGATCGGGAAGTTGCGCTCTCGTTCCTCACGCTGTCGCTCCCTTTCGAGTTCTCGTTGAACACGGAGTCGATCTTTTTCCTTCTGTTCTACCGTTCGCCGAGCGCTTTTCGCAATATCGCGAACGTCAGCGGGGAGGACAGTTACTACTGTGACGAATAGTTCTCGGCGCTCCTCGGGGGTAACTCGGCCGTCGGCCACGATCCTCTCGACCACTGGGATTAGGTGAGAGATTGCGGGGAGTTCCGCGTTTTTATGTTGCCCAAGCCATTCACGGAGTGAAGACACCTCCTCGTCCGACAATGACCCATCGGCTGTGACCGCCTGGCAGAGTGACAGGAGTTCGGCACCAATTTCCGATTCGCGCTGTGTCTTCGTAAGCGAGACGCGACGAGATCGCGCCGGCTTTTCTCCCGCATCTGTCATGAGCGGCCTCTATCGTGATGTCTAACGGTCTGGCTGTGCGGCGCCGGCCGCTGAAATGTCATAAAACGGTCTGCTGTTTCCCGGCGTCTGCACGAGCCAAATGTCAGGTATCGCCCATCTGGAACTACGCTTGTTTATTGGATTTGAATGACTATCACCGGATGTGGTTCCACGTTACCTTCTTCGGCCCACTGGTTTGTTCGCCTTCTCCCATCAACGAGATATTCATTCTTATCCCACTTGACCACAACCACCGAGATATCGGTTTGGTTCGGATCCTTCGTTAAACAGTCTCGGCGAATTACCTTCTTCAATTCATCTAGTGTTCGCCGTTCCTTTCGTAGATTGGTGGTCTTGTCATTGAGATGTGGAACATTGATGCTCCTCGGAAAATATTCGCCAAATAGTCGATTGAGAGCGTCGATTGGTGTTTTATCCTTCGGTTGCTTCTGGTGATGACGCAATATCTCTGACACTTCTTTCCAGAGCTGATCTTCTTGTGTGGTAGTAACCATTCGTCTTCAGTGTCTATCGCTCATGCGATACCTTGTAATAGGCAGCATCGCGAAGATGCTAAACCGATGTGCCGGCATACACAACTTTACGCAGGCATTCTGAAAATCCGTGAGTCGTGATTCGTCCCGTTCCAATGTCCACGTCAAAGATGTGCGCGTTGATCCTCGCCCTCTTACTCGATAGAAATCATTGGAACGGGATTCGTGGGTCGTGGGTCGAACTTTGTCGTGATCTTATCCGCGTTTATGCCGTTACAACCACCACAAGGCCGGGATCGCGCAACTTGATTCTCTGCACCTGACATATCGATCGAGTTCCGGAAGCACAGGTTGTAACGGCATTTATCTGCGGCTCAAAACAACAGGATTCAGGATCAACGATCAAGGGTTCAGCGTCTTGTTTTCCGCGTGCTTCCGTGTGTTTCCGTGGCTGACTGGATCTTATCGACGTCTATCGGCGGCGAGAAAAAAAACAAGGCAGAAGGCAGAAGGATACCTGAGTTCTATCCGCGTTTATCTGCGTTTATCCGCGGCTAATGTATTAGGGTTTTCTCTGTGCTCTCTGTGTCCTCTGTGGCTCAAGAAGTTTTGTCGGCGTCTATCGGCGTCCATCGGCGGCTAATACGAACCGACATCCGAGCCACGCGGGTCGCTCGCCGCGAGGGCGCGCCCGTCGCGCTTCGATTTGAACACCACCTGCAGGTTGCCCCACTTGCGGTTGGCAACCTGCACCTGGTGTCCCTTGGCTTCGAGCGCCGCGCGCCAATCGGCGGGAAATCCTTCCGGCTCGACCTCGACGCGGTCCGGCCACCATTGGTGGTGATAGCGCGGCGCCCGCACCATGCGCGCCAGGTCCACCTGCGGTGCGGCGAGATAATCGAGGATCGCGAGCAGCACCTGGCTCACGATGCGCGCGCCGCCCGGTGCCCCCAGGATCAGCACACCCTTCTCGTCCTCGACGAACGCCGGCGTCATGCTCGAGAGCGGCCGCTTGCCGGGCGCGATCGCGTTGGCGCTGCCGCCGCGCAGCCGGTACGAGTTCGGCACGTCGGGACGGAGCGAAAAATCATCCATCTCGTTGTTGAGCAGCACACCGGTGCCTTCGCCGACGATGCCCGAGCCGAACAGCCAGTTGACGCTGAGGGTGGCCGCCACACGATTGCCTTCGGTGTCGATCACCGAGTAGTGCGTGGTGTTGCCGCTCTCAGCGTGGGCCAGTTGCTCCTGATCAAGGGTCTCGCTGGGCGTGGCGGAGGCGGGGTTGATGGTCGCGGCCCGGCGCTCGGCGTAGGCCTTGCTCACCAGCCGGTCCACCGGCACGGGCACGAAATCGCCGTCGCCGAGATAAAGCGCCCGGTCCTGAAATGCCCGCCGCAGCGCCTCGACTACCAGATGCGCGGTATCCGGACCGCGCGCGTCACCCAGCCGGAAGCGCTCCAGGATGTTGAGGCTTTGCGCGAGCGCGACACCGCCCGCCGAAGGCAGCGCCGCCGCGGTGATGATGGCCCCGCGATAGTGAAATCTGACCGGAGCGCGCTCCACCACTTGGTAGTCGGCGAGATCCGCGAGCTGCCATACCCCGCCTGCGGCGTTCGCCGCCGCGACCAGTGCCTGCGCCACTTCGCCGGCATAAAAACCGTCCCGTCCCTCGCCCGCCAGCCGCGCCAGCGTCGCAGCAAGCTCCGGCTGGCGCAGCGCATAGCCCGGCTGCGGCGCCTGCCGGTTGTGGAGAAAAATGCGCGCGGCGCTGGCCTGATCCTGCAGAAAGCGTTCGCGCAGCCCGGCGATGCGCGCGTAACGCGGGTCCACTTCGAAGCCGTCGCGCGCATAGCGGATCGCCGGCGCAAGGCTCGCCGCGAGCGGCAGCTTGCCGTAGTTCCGGGCGACGTGCACGAGGGCCGCCGGCACCCCGGGTATCGCAGCCGACCTGCCGCCTTGCGTGGTCGCGCCGCGGATCGGGTTGCCCTGGCGGTCGAAGTACAACGCCGGCGTCGCCCTGCGCGGGGCGGTCTCGCGTCCATCCACCATCACCTGGTAGCCGTCGCGCGCCCGATGCAGCAGCCAGAAACCGCCTCCGCCCAGCCCCGATGAGTACGGCTCCACCACCGCCAGCGCCGCCGCAACCGCGACCGCGGCATCAAAGGCGTTGCCGCCGCGCGCGAAGATTTCCTGTCCTGCAGCGGTGGCGAGCGGATGGGCCGAGGCGATCGCCGCGGTCTGCTGCTCCACAGCCTGCCCGACGGCGCACAGCGGGGAAAGAAGCGCGATGCAAAGGAAAAAACGCCGTAGCGCGTATCGCCAGCCAGAACTCATGTTTCTCTCTGTTCCGAGAACCCTGCCAATTACGGCGAAGCCGCGGACGTGGGCGGCTTCGCCGGGCGCCAGCCCGTCTTCCACAGTTCGAGCGGCACGATCACCGGCGGCTTGCCGTTCTCAAAGAACCACGAGTCCACTGCCCACTTCTCACCGCTCACTACGTCGCGCACCACCGCGGTGGTGTGCGGCCAGCCGAACAGAAACCAACCGCGCGTCACGCGCGCCTCCACCGAGTGCCACTTGAGCAGTCCGCCGTGCCGCAGCATGCGGAGGTAGGTCGTGGTGTTGGTTGACTCGTCAATGCAATCCATCTGAGCGGACCAGTCTGCGCCTTTCTCGTTGCCGGCGCGGTCGTCGCTGGTTCCCGTGAGCTCGCCGACGATGGTCTCGAACAACGCGACCGCCCGCGCGATGCGCTCGCGTTCCTCCGCCGGACCGGCCGGCGGCGAGGAAAACACTGCCGCGATTCTCTGCCATTGATCTTCGGCGAGACTCACCTGCGTGACGAGCGTGCAGGTTCCTGCATGACACACCGAGAACCGTGCCGGCGTCGGGTCGGTCACGATGTCATCGCGCACAAAGGTGTCGGCAGGCGCCGCTTGGTCCATCAACAGTAACGCGATACCGAACAGCAGCCAGCGCGGCAAGCTGCTGCGGTTCTCAACCAGGATCGCGGCCACGGGAATCACACCACGATTTTACTTTCGCAGGTGGCGAGCGAAAAATTCCTCCGCCCGCCGCAACGAGTCCGAAGTAGCAAAGCGGTTCGCTTCCAGGCTCTGTTTGGTCTTGCCGGGATCGTCGTACGAATGCAACGCGCCTTCGTAAGTGACGAGTTCCACGCCCGCGCCCCTGGCTTGCAGCCGAGCCGCGAAACTCCGGCAGATGGCCGGTGACACCTCGTCGTCTGCCGAGGCGACCAGAATCAATAGAGGCGCGTACGGCCCGTAGTCGTCCTGTTTCGCCTGGAAGCGACAACTCGGATACAACGCCAGCGCGGCGCGGAAGCCCGTGATCGGCGTGGGGTTGGCAAGGCCGGGAGGATTGGGCCCAAGCGCGGCGAGCACCGTCATGCCGCCGTTCGACCAGCCTTGCACGCCGATGCGGTCGGGAACGACGTCGCGGCGCGCACGCAGGAAATCGAGCGCGGCGTAGGCGTCGAGCGGGCGCACCAGTTGCTCGTTCACTTCCGGCGGACGGTTGTTGTAGGAATGCTTCGGAAAACCCTGCGGATACCCGCGCGGACCGAAGCTGTCCACAAGGAGAGTGAGATAACCGTGTTTCGACCAAAACTCGCCCCACATCCTGTGGCGCATGGTAAGCGTCTCGGCGGCGAATACCCCCTTTGCCAGCGACGAGTACGGCCCGGAGCGGCCGTGCAGCATGATGACCGCCGGGTGCGGTCCCGCACCCTCGGGCCGGAACAGGTAGCCTACGAGCTGCGTCTTCTCGTCACGGCTCGGAAACGAGACGGTTTCGGGCGTTTGCGCCGCCGCCTGAACCGCAGTGCCGCCTACTGCGCAACACACGATCACCACCAAAAATCCGACTATCGCTCGTGCCCTACGCACCTTCCCCGCTTCCGCGTTCAATGCGCCAGGCGGCGGATCTCCCTTGCCACCGCTGCAGTGACCTGTGCGGTCCTCGCCTTGCCACCGAGATCGGGCGTCTTGACGCCGGCGTCGAGCACCGCGATCATCGCCTTGAGCACGAGATCGTGCGCGGCCGCGAAACCCAGGTGCTCCAGCATCAGCGCTCCGCTCCAGATCTGCCCCAAAGGGTTGGCGATGCCTTTGCCCACGATGTCGGGCGCCGAACCATGCACCGGCTCGAAGCAGGACGGGTACTTCTTCTCGGGGTTGAGGTTGGCCGAGGCGCCGATGCCGATCGAGCCGGCGATCGCCGCGCCGAGATCGGTGAGGATGTCGCCGAAGAGATTGCTGCCCACCACCACGCCGAAGTTTTGCGGATGCGTGACGAAACGCGCGGCGAGCGCGTCGATGTGCATCTGTTCCGCGGCGATGCCGGGATACTCTCTGGCGATCTGCCAGAACACCTCGTCCCAGAACGGCATGCTGAAAATGATGCCGTTCGACTTGGTGGCGGAGGTCACCTTTTGCTTCCGCTTCTTGCGCGCGAGCTCGAACGCGTAGCGGATGATGCGCTCGGTGCCGCGGCGGGTGAAGAGGTTCAACTGGGTGACGACCTCGTGCGGCGTCTCGCTGTAGATGCGCCCGCCCATGCTCGAGTATTCGCCCTCGTTGTTCTCGCGCACCACGATGAAATCGATGTCCTTCGGCCCGCGCCAGGCGAGCGGCGAGCGCACTCCCGGGAGCAGCTTCACCGGCCTCACGCACGCGTACTGCTGGAAACCGCGGCGGATCGGTATCAGCAGGCCCCACAGCGAAACGTGATCGGGCACGCCCGGAAAGCCCACCGCGCCGAGGAAGATCGCGTCGGAATCGCCGAGCCGCCTGAGCCCGTCATCCGGCATCATCTTGCCGTGCTTCAGATGCCAGGCGCAGCTCCATGGATACGATTTGTAGCGGAAGCGCAGCCCGCCGTGCACTTCACCGACGACGTCCAGTATCTTCTGGCCCGCCGGCACCACTTCGCGGCCGATGCCGTCGCCGGGAATCACCGCGATTTCGAACCGCTTCATCAATGCTTCCTCGCCGTGAAAAGGCCGTTATCATAGCATTGAGCTTCTGGTCCGGATTGCCATGACCGCAGACACCAACAACGCGCCGCCGTCAGCGCAAAGCCTGCTGTGGAAGCTGGCGTTCCTCGTGGTTGCGGCGGGCTACGCCGTCCCCGTGATCTCGACCGCTTACGAACGCACTCTGGAGGTTACGCGCCAGCAGCGCGCCCAGCTCATCGTTCAGCACCGCCTGTGGGAGCTCCATCCCGATTACGCCGGAACGCCACAGGCGTGGACCCGCTTCGCCTCGCTGCTGCTCACGGACCGCCAGCTCATGACGCGCGTCCGCACGAAGTACGGCGAGCTCGCCGAGCAGATCGAGCTCGACTACCGGCGCGACCTGTTCATCGCACAGGCCGAAGTCGTCCTGGTCGCAGGGGCCATCTGGGCGCTGCCTCTGGCGGCGCTCTACGGCATCGGCGTCGGCGTCGCCGTGGCGCGGCGACGCCGTCCGGTTGAGCCGGAGAAAACTGAAAGCGCGCCGTCGTCCGACTCGCGATACCGCCCATGAGCGGCTAACATAGCGCGCGCGACAACGCTTACGTTTCGCGATTTCCGATCGGAGGCCGCGCGCCATCCCGACGGCAAATACAGATCGGAGGAGGAAGAAAGGGACATGAAGGCGCTTGTGCAACCGGCGCTCGCCCTGGCGCTTTCCGGAGAGCTGTTCAAGCTGCGCACTAAGACCGATTCAGCAAGCTGCTGCGCGAAGAAGTCGCGAAGTGGGCCGAGGTGGTCCGGGTGTCCGGCGCCAGGGCCGATTAAGTGGGTGATGGGTAATGGGACATGGAATAAGCCATCACGCGTTCTTCGCCCAGGCGTCGCGTGAGCCACGGCATCAGCCCGCGCAGGATGAACACGGCCACGGCGTTTGCGCCGAATACGATAAGATAGATGGCCATTCAAACGGCGGCGTGCTGCGGCGCCGGGCGGAAATAAAAAGGCGGTATTGTATCGCAACCATCCGCGTCTTCTCGCGCTTCGCGTCACCGCCATACGCACAACCAAAGGAGCACATGTATGCAGATTAAAAATATCGGCGTGGTCAGCCCGGGCGACATGGGACAAGCGATCGCCGCGCGCCTCAAGGAATGCGGCCTGAACGTCCACACCGCGCTCGACGGGCGCAGCGAGCGCACCAAAACGATGGCGCGGGAGGCGGGGCTCACCGACTGCGGCTCGGTCGAGAAGCTCGTCGCGACCTGCGACATGGTGCTTTCCATCCTCAACCCCGGGGCCGCCCTGGAGAAAGCGCGCGAAGTCGCGGCGGCCATGAAGGCGACCGGCCGCAGGATCGCGTTCGCCGACTGCAATGCGGTCTCCCCGCAGACGGTGCGCGAGATCGACCAGCTGATACGCGCGGCCGGCGGCGTCTTCATCGACGCCGGCATCATCGGACCGCCGCCGCGCGGCGCGGGCAAGCCCCGGATCTACGTCTCGGGACCGGACGCCTATCTTTTCACGCAGTTCAACCATCCCAACCTGCTGGTGCGCGTGCTCTCCGAGCGCGTCGGCGACGCCTCCGGCGTCAAGATGTGCTACGGGGCGATGACCAAGGGCGTGACCGCGCTCGCCGTGGAGCTGCTCGTGGCCGCGCGCAAGCTCGGCGTCGAGCAGGCGCTGGAGCAGGAGTTCAGGGAGAGCCGCAGCGACGTCTACGACTGGCAGATGAAGAACATCCCCGTCATGCCGCCCAAGGCCTACCGCTGGGTGCCGGAGATGCTGGAGATCGCGAAGACCTTCGACGGGCTGGGGATGACGCCGCGCATCATCCAGGGCGCGGCGGACATGTACGGGATGATCGCCGGGAGCCCGCTCGGCAAGGAAAGCCCGGAACAGGCGCGCGAGCGCAAGCGTGACGGCCTGGAAGTGGTGCGCCTGCTTGCCGATGGCAAGTAACAGGAAAAAACATGAGTGGTGATTGGTGAGTGGTGAGTGGACTAGAACCGTGATTCGTGAATCGTAACAACGGTTATTTCGACTCACTACTCACAACTCACGCCGTTCAGACCCTGTACATCGAGCGCCGGTCGCGCGTGAAGGTGATGATCTCGACCGGCTGTTCAACGCGGCTGCGGCCGACGCAGATCTGTCCGGCGCCGTCGAGCAGCAGCTCGCGCCGCAGCACGTGCACCTCCTCGCCGCTTTCGAGCGAGACGAAGGTGCCGTTGATGCTGTGGTCGAACAGATAGAAATGCGTGCGCACCAGCTTGATCGAGAGGTGCTGGCGCGAGGCGAAGCGGTCGGTCACCACCAGGTCGCAGTCCTGCGAGCGACCGATGACGATGCTGGTGCGCCACTGGTCCACCCGCACGCGCTCCTCATCGAGCGTCACCAGCAGGCTGCCAGTGTCGCCCGGGATGGTCTTGTTGGACTGCAGGTTGACATCGGTGAGATCCAGGCTGTCGGTGCGCCACAGCACCTGATAGACCGTGGATTCCTCTGCGCTGCCCTTGAGTACGACGTGAAAGATCGGGCGCACGCATGACTTGAGCGCCGCGGACAGGCACTGCTCGGTCGCTTCGGTAGTGAGGATCTGCTCGGCCGTCGCCACCGCCCTGAGGTAGGCGGCGGCGTTCACCGTGTCGCCGAACACGTCGCCTTCCTCCACCAGCACCGCTCCATGGTGCAGCCCGATATGGATCATCACCGGATAGTTGCCGGGCCTGGTGGAAGTGACCAGCGACTGCATCTCGCTCGCCGCGAGCACCGCGAGGTCCGCACTGGGAAACACGCACATCAGCTCGTCGCCGATGGTCTTCACCAGCCGGCCGTCGTAGCGCGGCAGCACGCCGGTGATCAGTGCCAGGCAGGCGTTGACGATGTTGCGTGCCGCGGCGTCGCCGAGTTTCTGATAGAGGCTGGTGCTTTCGCTGATATCGGCGAACAGCACCGCCATGGTCTTCGTTTGTCTAGCCATGCGCGGCGCCGATTATAGCGCGACCCCACCGGAACCCGTGAGTCGTGAGGGGTGAGTGGTGAGTCGAGACACCGTTTTTCCGATCCACCACTCACGACTCACGCCTCCTCACGTCTCGCATCAGGCAACGCCGGCGGTCTCGCCGGGTTCCTCCAGCTCGGAGAACCGCACCGGCAGGATCTCGCGCGCGGTGAGACTGCCGGCGGCGGATTTCTCCACCAGCGTCAACGTCTGCTTCTCGGGAATGCCGGTCGGTATCACCATGCGGCCGCCCGGCTTGAGCTGCGCCAGCAGCGGCGGCGGGATGAGATCGGAGGCGGCGGTCACCATGATCTTGTCGTACGGCGCATGCTCCGGCCAGCCGTAGTAGCCGTTGGCGACGCGAACCTCTATGTTGTCATAACCGAGCCGCCGCAGGCGCCGCTCCGCGCCCTGCGCCAGCTCCTCGATGATGTCCACGCTGTAAACGCGCTTTGTCAGCTCGGCGAGGATCGCGGCTTGATAGCCGGCGCCGACGCCGATTTCGAGCACGACGTCGCCGCTCTGCGGCTCGAGCAGGTCGGTCATCAGCGCCACGATGAACGGCTGCGACACCGTCTTCTCGTAACCGATCGGCAGCGGCCGGTTGAGATAGGCGTAGGGCTGCAGCTCGACCGGCACGAACTCGTGGCGCGGCATGTTGCCGATGACGCGCATCACGCGCTCGTTGAAGATGGCCTTGCCGGTATGTCCGGCGGTGAGCGCGGCTTCCGCCGCGATCTCCGCCAGCATCTGCTGACGCAGGTTTTCGAACCGTTCGTCGCTCATGGAAAAAGTGACTCTTTTCGAGGCAAAAGATTCCCTTTCGGATATAACCATCACCCAAGATACACGATTCTAGACGCGCCATGGTCCCCGGCGTCAGTACCGTCCCCGCGGGCCGATCAATCTCTATGTTCTTCCTGCCGTGCTAACATCATCTCCGCCGGCCCGGAACGGATCGCCCGTGACGTATCGCGGCGCCGTGGCAGGCCGCTGGCTCTTCTACGATGACCCACCCATGTCGCAGCGACTCGCAGGCAAAGTAGCCATTGTTACCGGCAGCGGAACCGGCATCGGCGCCGCGATCGCAACCCGTTTTGCGAGCGAAGGCGCGGCCGTCGTGCTCGCCGACCGTGACGAATCGTCGGCGCGGGCGGTGTGCGCCGAGATCGTCTCCGCCGGCGGCAAGGCCGCGGCCTGCCACGTGGATATTCGTGAAGCCGACCGGGTCGAGGCGCTGCTCGAATTCACGCGCCAGCAGTTCGGCCCCGCTCACATCCTGATCAACAACGCCGGCGTGAGCGCCCAGAAGCACTTTCTCGACACCCCGCTGGAGACGCTGCGCACCATGCTGGACGTCAACGTGGCGGGGACCTTCTTGTGCGCGCAAGCCGCAGCGCGCGACATGGTCAAGCTGGGCGGCGGGCGCATCGTGAATCTGGCCTCGCACTCCGGTCTGCTGGGAAGCAGCGGCCGCGCCGCTTACGCAGCCGCCAAGGGCGGCATCATTGCGATGACCCGCGTCATGGCGGTCGATCTCGCACAGTACCATATTACCGTCAACGCCATTGCTCCAGGTCCCATCGACGTGCCGCGCAGCCGGCAGCAGCACAACAAGGAGCGACGCAGCGCCTGGCACCGTGCCGTGCCGCTCGGTCGCTACGGTGAACCGCCCGAGGTTGCCGCGGTTGCCTTATTCCTCGCTTCCGATGACGCAAGCTACGTTACCGGCCAGACCCTTGCGGTGGACGGTGGTTTCTCCGCCGCCGGTCTGCGCGTGAAGCAGGTGTAGATGCGAACCGCCACGGAAAATTTCCGGCACCGCTGGGACCTTGCCCCGAAGGAAGCGATCGCGTTGCAGCAGCGGCTGCGCGCCGGGGTGATCGCGCAGGACCGGCTGCGCCCGGTGCGCCACATCGCCGGCACCGACGTCGGCTTCGAGCGCGGCGGGCGCGTGACTCGCGCCGCGGTGGCGGTGCTTTCCTTTCCGGAACTGGGACTCGTGGACTACGCGGTCGCGCGCCTGCCCACCCGCTTTCCCTACGTGCCCGGGTTACTGTCGTTCCGCGAGATTCCGGCGGTGCTGGCGGCGCTGGACAAGCTCGCCGTGCAGCCGGAGCTCATCCTGTGCGACGGTCAGGGCGTGGCGCATCCTCGCCGCTGCGGTCTCGCCAGCCACCTCGGCTTGTGCTGCGGCATTCCCACCATCGGTGTCGCCAAAACGCGGCTCATCGGCGAGCATCGGGAGCCGCCCCAGCGACGCGGCGCATGGGCGCCGCTCACGGATCGGGGCGAAACAATCGGCGCTGTCCTGCGCTCCAGGGCGGGCGTGAAGCCGATCTACGTTTCCATCGGCCATCGCGTGAGTCTCGCCACGGCGATCGAGTACACCCTGGCGTGCGTCACCCGCTTTCGCCTGCCCGAAACCACGCGCTGGGCGCA
>JAHFRO010000220.1 GCA_023266245.1 Betaproteobacteria bacterium
TCAATCTGATCTACCCGGTGCTGATCGCGCGGGAAGCGGGAAGCTCGCCGGAAGCGGTGGCCCAGATCGTGAGTCTGTCCATGATCGCCCTCGCGCTGGGTGCGATCTTGCAGGCCCTCTCCCGCGGCCCGATCGGCTCTGGATTCCTCTGCCAGCCGGTGCCGACCGCCGCGTACCTCCTTCCCTCACTGCTCGCCGCGCGCGAGGGTGGTCTTGCGCTCGTGTTCGGCATGACGATCGCCGCGGGCCTCTTCGAAGTCGCGCTTGCGCGCGGGCTGCGCTATCTGCGGCCGTGGTTCCCGCCCGAGATCGCCGGACTCGTGATCGTCGTAATTGGTATGACGACGGGGGCGGTTGGGCTGCGTACCCTCCTGGGTATAGGGGCCTCGGCACCGCTCGGCCCGCCCCACGCCGTGATCGCCCTCGTGACGCTCGGAACGATGATAGCCCTGAACGTGTGGACAAAAGGGGCGCTTCGCCTCTTCTGCGTCCTGGTCGGCATGACCATCGGTTACCTGGCGACGGCCATGATGGGCGGATTCACCGCAGCAGACGCGGCGACGCTCGGCGCTAGGCCTTTCCTGGGGCTGCCTAGCTTGGAACATGCCGGCTGGTCGTTCAGCCCGGGACTCGTCATCCCCTTCGCTGTGGCCGCCGTGGCGGCAACGCTCAAGGCAGCTGGAAACGTGACCACTTGTCAGAAGCTGAACGACGCGGACTGGAAGCGGGCCGACATGCGGTCGATCAGCGGCGGCGTCGCCGCGGACGGCCTGGCGACGGTAGCCGCGGGCGTCATCGGCGCCACGGGAGTGAACTCCGCCACGATGAACGTCGGGCTGGCGAACGCGACCGGAGTTTTGAGCCGGCGCGTCGCCTATGCCGTGGCGGGCACGCTGGTGGTTCTCGCGTTTTTCCCGAAGCTGGGCGTGGCTCTCTATCTCATGCCACCTGCCGTCGCCGGTGCGGCGTTGCTTTTCGCGGCGTCCTTCATCATCGTGAACGGATTCGAGATCATGACGTCGCGCCTCCTCGACGCACGCAAGACCTTCGTGATCGGCTTGTCGTTCATCGGGGCACTGGCAATCGACTTCTACCCGGCGGCGTTTCGCGGTCTGCCGATTTGGACTCAATCCTTCGTTGGCAGCTCGCTGGTCCTCGGCACGCTCTCCGCACTTCTGTTGAACATGCTCTTTCGGTTCGGGATGCGAACGACGCGATCGCTCGTCGTCGAACCGGGCAAGGTTGACGCGGTCGCAATCGAGGGGTTCATGGAGGCGCAGGGCGCGGCCTGGGGCGCACGCCGGGACGTCATCGACCGCGCCAGCTTCAATCTCACGCAGTCGATCGAGACCATCGTGGACGGCTGCGCGCCCGAGGGGCCGCTCGAGATCGAGGCGAGTTTCGACGAGTTCAATCTGGACCTGAAAGTCTCGTACACGGGCCCGCCGCTCGAGTTGCCAGAGCACCGCCCGAGCAACGAGGAAATCATGGAATCCGAAGAGGGGCAGCGGCGTTTGGCAGGCTTCATGCTGCGGCGCTACGCGGAGCGCGTGGCCGCGACCCACAAGGCGGGCCGCTCGACCATCCTGTTTCACTTCGATCACTGATCGGTCGGCAGTAACAAGAAGAGGGATGGGAGGTACCGATGCGGCGACCCGCCAACATCGTTTACGGCCTGGAAGACTCGCCGCCGCCGCACGTCACGGTATTCAACGGCGTGCAGTATGTGGGTCTGATTGCGATCAATCTGGTCTACCCGCTGCTGGTTTTCCGCGTGGCGGAAACCTCGGTGCATCTCGTTGGCAGCCTTCTGGCGATCGGCATGCTGGTCCTGGGAGTAGCGACATTCCTCCAGGCGCGGCCCCTCGGTCCGGTGGGGTCCGGATACATGTGCCCGGCGACGTTTACCGCCACTTATCTCGGGCCGTCCCTGCTTGCGGTGCAGATCGGAGGGCTGCCGTTGCTCTTCGGGATGACCCTTTTTGCGGGACTGCTGGAGGTAGTGCTCGCTCCGCTCCTGAACCGGCTGCGGCCCATCTTTCCGCCCGAGGTCTCGGGGCTGGTCATTTTCGTCATCGGGCTCTCCGGCGGGATCGCCGGGCTGCGCGCGATGCTCGGCGAGAAGGCCTCGCCGGTGAGCGTGGAAGAGTGGTGGGTTGCGGGCCTGACCCTGGCAACCATGGTTGCCCTGAACGTGTGGGGGAAAGGGATGGCGCGCATGCTCTGCGCGCTTATCGGGCTGCTGATCGGCTACGTTGCGGCGGGTTTCGCGGGAATGATCGGCGGGAGGAACATCGCCACGGTCGAAGAGGCGGCCTGGGTGGGGCTGCCGGCTTTCGGCCACTTGTCGTGGTCGTTTGACGTCGCAATGGTCGTGCCGTTCGCGATCGCGGCCATCGCGGCCGCCATGAAGGCGGTCGGCACAATCACCGTCTGCCAGCGTATGAACGACGCGGATTGGGTGCGGCCCGACATGCGTTCCATCACGCGGGGCGTGCTGGCCGACGGCGCATCCACTGCTCTTGCCGGAGTGGCCGGCGCGCTCGGCACGAACACCTCGACGCCCGCCGTCGGGCTCGCGGCGGCGACGGGAGTCGCGAGCCGCAAGGTGGCCTATGCCGTCGGCGCGATCTTCCTGGTCCTCGGTCTTTTTCCCAAGCTCACCGCGCTGCTTGCGGTGATGCCGCGCCCGGTGGTCGTGGCTTCGCTGCTCTTTGCCGTGACGTTCATCATGATCAACGGCCTGCAGGTGATGAGTTCACGCATGCTGGATGCGCGCCGCACGCTGGTGGTGGGGCTCGCGATCGTGGCCGGAACCGCGGTCGAGGTGTTCCCGACGCTATCGGCAACGGCGCCGGTGGGGGCAAGGCCGCTGATCGGCTCCTCGCTCGTGTTCTCGACGCTGATCGCTCTGTTGCTCAACCTCCTGTTCCGGATCGGCGTGAAGAAAACGGCTGTTTTCAAGGTGGAAAGCGCGTCTGTTCAGGCAGAGAAACTCGTGCAGTTCATGGAGGCCAATGGCGCGACTTGGGGCGCGCGGCGGGACATCATCGACCGCGCAACGTTCAACCTCGCGCAGTCGCTCGAAGTGATCATGGACAGTTGCGAGCCGCAGGGCCCCGTGGAGATCACGGCGAGCTTCGACGAATTCAATCTCGACTTGCGGGTCTCATATGTCGGGCCGCCGCTCGAGCTTCCCGACCGGCGTCCGAGCAACGAAGAGATCATGGAGTCGGAGGAGGGCCAACGTCGTTTGGCAGGCTTCATGCTCCGCCGTTTTGCCGACCGCGTCGCCGCAACGCACAAGGTGGGGCGATCGACGATCCTGTTTCACTTCGACCACTAGGAGTTTGTCGGACTTTGAGCCGGCAAACTTCCAAGGCGAGAACTGCCTGCGACCAGAAGGGCGAAAAGGATGACGGATACTTGAATTTGTCGATTTCCGCGCGCCGCGGCCCACCGCGCGCGTTGCGCTGCGCGCGTGAGTCGGCGCAGAACGGCAGGAACGACGCCAGGCGTTTCTACTTGTATTCGCCGAGGATATAACTCAACACCAGGAGCGTTGCTGGCCAAAGTCCTACAAAAATTCCCCACCGTTCCGCGTGAGCTTCCATCAAGGCCTCTCTCAAGGCGGGGTCGGCGATCTTGCCCATGACGTGCCTTCCGAGTTCAATTTTCGGACCGAGGTACCACATCGCCCACGACAGCGGGATGGAAGCGATCCCGAACCAAAACAAGACTTGAGATAACGTTTTCATGGCTCCTCCTTTTGCTGCTTGCGCAGCCCCGACTTCAAGTTCACGTTGCCCTGATGGCACTATATCTCAATGCAAGTTGGAACGGCACTAGCCCTTCGGAATCTCTTTCTTCGGGTCTACGAAGGGCTTGGGGACCACCGTCGCGCGCCGCTCGCCGACACCGGGAATCTTCACGCGCAGCGCGGCGCCAAGGGCCGCGTGCGCGAACGGCACCATCGCATAGCCGATGTTCTTCTTGAGCCGCGGGGAGTAGATCGCCGAGGTGACCCGGCCGACGGTGTCACCGCCCACCTTCACCCGCCAAGGGACGACGTTCATCTCGATGCGCT
>JAHFRO010000221.1 GCA_023266245.1 Betaproteobacteria bacterium
TGCTGGCCGTCACCAACACGGCTAACGCGACCGCACGCATCAAGGAAATCTACGGCGACAAGGTGGTGGTGATCCCGTACATCATGCCCGGCTTCGATCTGGCGCAACTGTGCGCGCTCAGGTTCCCGGCCGAGGCAAGCCCGAACACCATCGGCATGGTGCTGATGAATCACGGCGTGTTTTCTTTCGGGGAGTCGGCAAAAGAATCCTACGATCGAATGATCCACCTGGTGCAGCTTGCGGAAGATTACCTGTCCCGGCAACGCGCCTGGTCGCTGCCCAAGCCGCGCAACGGAGTCACCGACAAACCATTGCGCCGGGTCCTTGCCGAGCTACGCCACAACGTATCGGCCGTAGCTGAATTCCCGCTGGTGATGCGCTGCTATCGCGACGAACGCAGCATCGCCTTCGCGCGACGTCACGACGTGCGCGAGATCGCGCAAGGGCCTGCCACGCCCGATCACGTCATTCGCACCAAGCGCGTGCCGATGATAGGACGAATTGTTGCCGACTACGCGCGCGACTATCGCGATTACTTTAATGAGCACGCCCCGCGCGCCAAGGAACAGAAGACGATGCTGGATCCGGCGCCGCGCGTGGTGCTCGATCCGGAGCTCGGCCTGTGCACGCTGGGTCGCACAGCCAGGGACGCGGCAATTGTAGGCGACCTTTACAGCCACACCCTAGAGGTCATCGAGCGCGCAACGCTGCTCGGCGGTTATCGCGCGCTGCCGCCAAAAGACATCTTCGACGTCGAATACTGGGACCTCGAACAGGCGAAGCTGCGCAAGAGTGGCAAGCTCCCCGCGTTTGCCGGCGAGGTCGCGCTGGTAACCGGCGCCGCGTCGGGCATCGGCAAGGCGTGCATTGAAGCCCTGCTCGCTCGCGGCGCGGCGGTCGTCGGCCTCGACCTCAACCCGGCCATCGAGACTCTGCACCGCCGTGAGGAGTTTCTCGGCATCCGCTGCAACGTCACGGTGGAAGCTGAGATCGCCAGCGCGCTCGAAACGGCCGTGAGGGCCTTCGGCGGACTCGACATGCTCATACTCAACGCCGGGATCTTCCCCGGTGGAGTAAAGATCGCTGCGCTCAAGACCGAGGAATGGCGCAAGGTGATGCAGGTCAATCTTGATGCTAACCTGATCCTGATGCGCGAATGCCACGGCCTGCTCAAGCTCGCTCCGCGCTCAGGCCGAGTTGTCATCGTCGGCTCTAAGAACGTCCCTGCACCCGGCCCCGGTGCCGCGGCCTACTCGTCATCCAAGGCCGCGCTCAGCCAACTCGCGCGCGTCGCCGCCCTCGAATGGGGCGAGGACCGCATCCGCGTCAACGTGCTGCATCCCAATGCCGTGTTCGACACCGGGATCTGGACCGACGATGTACTGAAGGCGCGGGCAGCGCATTACGGGTTGAGCGTGGAAGAGTACAAGCGCAACAATGTGCTCAAGACCGATGTCACCAGCCGCGACGTCGCAGAGCTTGCCGCGGAAATGTGCGGCCCCGCATTCGCCAAGACCACCGGCGCGCAAGTGCCTGTGGACGGCGGCAACGAGCGCGTCATCTAGGACCCGAAGGTGGCCTCTTTCGAGACCCTGCGCTGGCGTGACGGCCGACTCGAGATGGTCGACCAGCGCGCGCTCCCCGCGCGATACGTCTATCTGTCCTTCGATTCAGCGCAGGCAGTAGCCGACGGCATTCGCAACATGGTGGTGCGCGGCGCGCCGGCGATCGGCTGCGCCGCAGCCTATGGAGTGGCGCTTGAGGCCGTGCGACTAAAGGATGTACGTCCCGGGGATTTCCGCTCCGGCCTGGAGCTCGCGTTCGTAGCGCTCGCGAAGAGCCGCCCCACCGCAGTCAATCTGTTCTGGGCGCTAGGCCGCATGCGCGAGAAGCTGAAAGCATCGGACGGCACCGACCAGAGGACGGTTGCCGCTGTGCTGCTCGCGGAGGCGCATGCGATCTTGGAGGAGGACGTGCGACTCAATCGCCGGATGGGTGAGCACGGGGCGGTCCTGCTGTCCGACGGCGCGTGCGTCCTCACCCACTGCAACGCCGGGGCGCTGGCAACCGCCGGCCACGGCACGGCGCTGGGAGTGATCCGTTCTGCGGTCGCAGCGGGTAAACGCATTCGCGTCTTCGTGGGTGAAACGCGGCCGTTTCTGCAGGGTGCCCGCCTCACCGCGTGGGAGCTCCAGCAAGACGGGATTCCGGTCACGCTGATCGCCGACAGCTCGGCAGGTCACCTGATGAACCGCGGCGAGATCGACGCCGTGATCGTCGGCGCGGACCGCGTCGCCGCCAACGGCGATGTCGCCAACAAGATCGGCACCTACGGCATCGCCGTGCTCGCCCAGCGTCACGCTATCCCGTTCTACGTCGCCTGCCCGCTTTCCACCGTAGATCCGGGTGTCGCCTCGGGTGCCGAAATCCCGATCGAGGAGCGCGGCGCGGACGAGATCGTCGGCTATGGCGAGACGCGCTGGGCGCCTGAAGGCGTCGCGGCGCGCAATCCGGTGTTCGACGTGACCCCGGCCGCGCTCGTTACCGCGCTGATAACGGAGAAAGGCGTGATGACCGCGCCGGATCGCTACAAGATACGACGGCTGTGCGAATGATGCTACGGCAGGTTGCGGCATGGGTGATCAGCGCATGCGTGCTGCAGCTGGCCGGCTGCGCCGGGCTCTACTTCAAGGACGCCGGTCCCCCTCCCGCAGCACCCGTGCAGCACGAGCTGGCCAGGCTGCCGTTCTCCGAATACTGGACCGGCATCGTGTTCAACGGGGAAAAAATCGGCTTCACCCGGTTTTCGATCCGGCGAGCGGCGCAGCAGCCACCGCAGTACGAGATCAGTTCTGAAGCCTCGTTCGTGCTGCGCTTCCTGGGGATCGAGAAAAAAGTCAACCTGAAGGCGCGGGACGTGGTCGGCGAAGATCTGACTCTCATCGAGTTTGCGTATGACTACCACATCGACGGCAGCGAACTGAGGCTGTCGGGCAAGAGGGAGCCCGACCAACTTGCGGTAACCATTGTCAGCGGAGGAAAGCCGACCGAACAGCGGCTGCCGGTGGAAGGAAAGCTCTACCCCTCGAGCATCATTGCGCTGTACCCCGTGGTGCACGGGCTCGGGCTGGGACGCGAGTATCACTACCGCGTTTACAACGGCGAGATCCAGTCGCTGGCGGAGGTCACGCAGCGCATCGCCGCCTACGAGAAGAGCGAATTCTTCAGCGGCAGCGCGTTCAAGGTGGAAACCAATATGCGGGGACAGCGCGTGACCACCTGGATCGACCATCAGGGCAGGCCCGCTTTCGAGCTGGCACTGCGCGGCGTGATGATCTCCGCGCTCGAGGAGGCGGGAGCGGCCAGGCGCTATGTAGCGCTCGCGAGCCTCAACAAGCGGGAGAGCCTGATCGAGTTCAGCCTGGTGCGGCCGGATGCGCCGATCGACAATCCGCGCAGCGTCGCAGCGCTCAAGGTCGCGCTGCGGGGCATTGACCCGTTGCCGCCTTCGGACGACGCGCAGCGCTGCATGCAGGCGCGGCAGGAAATCACTTGCGAAATGCGCCGGGTGGCGCCGGAAGAAGCCGGCGGGTCAGCGGCGGATGCATCGGTCACGCGGTATCTGCAGCCCTCCGTGACCGTTCAGAGCAACGATCCGTCGATACGCAGTACCGCCCGGGGAATCGTGGCGGGGGCCGCCACACGCCGCGAGCAGATCGCGCGACTGCTGGAGTGGCTGCAGGTCAACGTCGAGAAGGCGCCGCTAGACGTGTTTTCGGCGCTCGACGTGCTGGAAAAGCGCAAGGCCGAGTGCCAGGGCCACGCCTACCTCTACACTGCCCTCGCGCGAGCAGCCGGAATCGCCACCCGCGTGGTGAACGGACTCGTCTATTCGCAGGAACTCAAAGGTTTCCTCTACCACAGCTGGGCCGAAAGCGAGGTCGGCGGGCGCTGGGTCGCGGTGGATCCCACTTTCGGGCAGACGGCCGCCGATGCCACTCACATCAAGCTGCTGGAAGGCGAAAGCCTGGCCGATCTGCTGCCGCTGATCGATTGGGTGGGTAAGGTCAAGATCCG
>JAHFRO010000068.1 GCA_023266245.1 Betaproteobacteria bacterium
ACCCGATGCCATTTCTGCTAGGCGCTGATGCCGCCGCCCGGAAAATCGCCGTCATTATCGACCGCGGCCAGACGTTTGCCGTGATCCCGTGGCAAATGGCAATCGTCGCGCGCGTGCTGCGCATGCTGCCGAACTGGCTTTACGACCGGCTGTTCGGTAACGCGCCGCGCAAACCGCGCCGCGCCTAAGCGGCGCGCTACTCAACGGTTACGGACTTCGCCAGATTGCGCGGCTTATCCACATCATTGCCGCGCGCGAGCGCAGCGTGGTACGCGAGCAGCTGCAGCGGCACGACGTGCAGGATCGGCGACAGCGCGCCGTAGTGCTCCGGCATGCGGATCACGTGGATGCCATCGCCCGGCGCGATGTGCGTATCGGCGTCGGCGAACACGTACAGCTCGCCGCCGCGGGCGCGGACTTCCTGCATGTTCGATTTAAGTTTTTCCAACAGCGCATCGTTCGGCGCGACCGTCACCACCGGCATCTCGTCGGTAACGAGTGCGAGCGGACCATGCTTGAGCTCGCCCGCCGGATAGGCCTCGGCGTGGATGTAGGAAATTTCCTTGAGCTTGAGCGCGCCCTCGAGCGCGATCGGAAAATGCCGGCCGCGGCCAAGGAAAAGCGCGTGCTCCTTGCGCGCGAACTGCTCGGACCACGCGATGATCTGCGGCTCCAGCGCGAGCACGCTCTGCAACGCGGAGGGCAGGTGGCGCAGATTGCGCAGCGCCGCGGCTTCCGCGTCGGCCGGCAGAAGCCCGCGCAGCTTCGCCAGCGTGAGCGACAGCAGGAACAACGCGGTAAGTTGCGTCGTGAACGCCTTGGTGGACGCGACACCGATCTCGACGCCGGCGCGCGTCAGATACTTGAGCTTGGTCAGCCGCACCATCGCGCTGGTCGCGACGTTGCAGATCGCGAGCGTCTCGTTCATGCCGAGCGCCTGCGCGTGTTTCAACGCCGCGAGCGTGTCCGCCGTCTCGCCGGATTGCGAGATCACGACCACCAGCGAATTCGGGTTCGGCACGCTCTCGCGGTAGCGGTATTCGCTCGCGATCTCGACCTGAGTCGGCAGCTTCGCAGCAGCCTCGAGCCAATATTTCGCGGTGAGGCCGGAGTAATAACTCGTGCCGCAGGCCAGAATCAACAACGAGTCGATGCGGCCGAAGACTTCCGCCGCGCCGGCGCCGAACAACATCGGCGTTACCGATTCGACTCCTTCGAGCGTGTCGGCGATCGCGCGCGGCTGCTCGAAAATTTCTTTCTGCATGAAATGACGGTAGGGCCCGAGTTCGACCGCGGCGGTGTGCGCTTTGACGGTACGTGCTTCGCGCGCGACCGGCTTGCCATCGCGATCAACCACCTGCCAACCGTCACGACGGACGTCGATCACATCGCCATCTTCGAGATAGACGATGCGGTCGGTCACTTGCGCGAGCGCCATTGCATCGGACGCGAGAAAATTCTCGTCTTCGCCGATACCGAGTACCAGCGGCGACCCAAACCGCGCGCCACAAATATGGGCCGGCTCGCTTTTGCAGAACACCGCGATCGCATAGGCGCCGTGCAATTCGGCAACAGCCCGGCGCACCGCGGCGAACAGATCGCCGGCATAGTAGCTGTGGACGAGATGGGCGATAACCTCGGTATCGGTCTGCGAGTCGAACCCATAGCCTTTGGCCTTGAGCCGGTCGCGCAGCGGTTCGAAGTTTTCGATAATGCCGTTATGCACGACCCCGATTTCATTGCACGAGAAGATCGGATGCGCGTTGGCGGTAACCGGCGCGCCGTGCGTAGCCCAGCGGGTATGCGAAATCCCGACCAAGCCGCAGAGGCCCGTTTCGCGCACCTGGGCATCGAGATCCTGGACGCGCTGGACCGAGCGCGCGCGCAGCAATTGGCCGTCTCGGACGACCGCGACACCGCAGGAGTCATAGCCGCGGTATTCGAGCCGGCGCAAGCCCTCGACGAGGATCGGGACAATATTACGCGCGGCGACCGCGCCGACGATTCCGCACATGGTTAGCTGCCGTGAGGCGTAAGGCGTGAGGCGTGTAGCGATACCACCAAATTCAAGTGACACCGCGCTCTTAACTCCTCACGCCTCACTCCTCACTCCTCACTTTCTTCACCGGCCGTTTCCAGCCGCGGATCACTTTCTGTCTATTTTCCGAAACAGTCAACTCTCCGGGCGGGGTATCTTTAGTGATGGTCGCGCCGGCGCCGATGGTGGCGCCTTTGCCGACTGTCACGGGCGCCACGAGCTGCACATCGGAACCGATGTGCACGTCATCCTCGATCACGGTGCGATGCTTGTTGGCGCCGTCGTAATTGCAGGTGATGGTGCCGGCGCCGATATTGACGCGCTTTCCGACGCTCGCGTCGCCGACGTAGGCGAGGTGATTGGCCTTCGAGCCGGCGCCGATGGTCGCCGCCTTGACCTCGACAAAGTTGCCGATGTGAACGCTCTCGGCGAGCCGGGTGCCGGGGCGGATGCGCGCGTAAGGGCCTATGCGGCAGTTCTTGCCAACAGCCGCGTCGTCGATCAGCGAGAACGGCTCGATGCGCGTCGCGGCACCGACCCGTGTGTTCCTGAGCACGCAATTAGCGCCGATTTGGGCGCCGTTGCCGATTTCAACCGCGCCCTCGAATACGCAATTGACGTCGATGCGCACGTCGCGTCCGCAGCGCAGCTCCCCGCGCACGTCGATGCGCAGCGGGTCCGCCAGCGTGACGCCCGCTTCGAGCAGGCGCGTCGCGGTGCGCGATTGGTAAATGCGCTCGAGCTGCGCGAGTTGCTGCTTGCTGTTGACGCCGAGGATTTCCCAACTGTCGGACGGTGCGCAGGATTCGACCCTGACGCGGTCCTTCAGCGCGAGCGTCACTACATCGGTCAGATAATACTCGCGCTGCACGTTGCGGTTCGTAAGCTGGTCGAGCCAACCGGCTAGCCGCTTGCCCGGCAGCAGCATGATGCCCGTGTTGATTTCGCGGATCCGGCATTGTTTGTCGGTGGCATCCTTTTCCTCGACGATGGCGGTGATCGCGCGTTTGGCATTGCGCACGATGCGACCGTAGCCGCGCGGGTCATCGATCTCGGCAGTCAATATCTGCAGCCGCTCGCCAGTCCCGGCGGTCAACGCGGTCAGCGTCTGCGCTGCGATCAACGGCACGTCGCCGTATAACACCAGCGTGTCTTTACGTTGATCGACATGCGGCAGCGCCTGCTTCAGCGCATGGCCGCTGCCGAGCTGCGGTTCCTGCTTGACGAACACGAGATCGGGGGCGCGCAGCGCGTCCGGCACCTGTTCGCCGCCATGCCCGTAAACAACACAAATGCGCGCCGGTTTCAGAGCGCGCGCGGTCGCAATCACATGCGCGAGCAGCGGTTTACCTGCGAGCGGATGCAGCACCTTGGGCAGTGCCGAGTGCATGCGTTTGCCCTGGCCGGCGCCGAGTATGACAACGTTGACTGCCATCTGCGAATTATCGCACAACCGGCGTTTAATCAGCGTGTTGCGACCCGCTTGGCGACATAGCTTGCGAGCGACTCGCGTTGCGTGGCATTAAGATGCAAGACGGCCTTGGTGCGGCGATACAGAATGTCCTCGCTGCTCAGCGCCCATTCGTGCTCAATCATGTAATCGACTTCGCGCGCATAAAGGTCGGCGCCAAAGTGCGCGCCGAGATCGGACGGCGACTTCACATTGTCGAGCACCCGGTAGGCGTTCGCGCCATGGCGGCGCGCGAGCGCGCGCCGCAGTTGATCAGGCAGCCACGGAAAATCGCGCTGGAAGTAAAAATCTGAAAACTGGTCGAAGCCGACGCCCGCCAGATCGCCGCCGGGCAAGGGTGTGCGTGCGGTCCACGCCGCTTTCATGTCGGGAAACCATGGCGCAAGCTTGTCGAGCGTGTGTTCGGCGAGCTTGCGATAAGTCGTGATCTTGCCACCGAACACCGACAGCACCGGCGCCGATCCTGCATCGGCATCGAGACGCAGCGTGTAATCGCGCGTGACAGCCGACGCATCGGAGCTGCCGTCGTCATAAAGCGGTCGGATGCCGGCGTAGCTCCACACCACGTCAGCGGACGAGACCGGCTGCGCCAGATAGCGGTTCACCGCGCGGCACAAATAAGCGATTTCTTCCGCACTTGCGCGCGGGGCGGAAGGGTCGCCGTCGAGCGTGACATCGGTCGTGCCGACCAGGGTGTATTTGGCTTCGTACGGGATCATGAAGACCACGCGGCGATCGTCGTTTTGCAGGATGAAAGCGTGCCCTCCTTCGTATAATTGCGGCACCACGATGTGGCTGCCCTTGACCAGCTTGACGTTGTCGCGGCTGGGCTGGTGCAGGCGATCATTCAACACCTGCTTGACCCAGGGCCCCGCAGCATTAACGATTGCTCGTGCAGACACCGCATGCTCAGTACCGCGCGTTGCGCGCAACAACGCCTGCCAGCCATCGTCAACGCGCTTTGCCGATACGCACTCGGTGCGTGTCAGGACAACTGCGCCGAGCTCGCGCGCGCTCGTTGCGTTGGCGAGCACCAGACGCACATCATCGACGCGGCAATCGGAATAGACGAAGCCGTTGGCGAGCGCCGGCTTCAAACCTGAGTTATAGGGCGGCGCGCGCAGGTCGATGCCGCGCGATCCAGGCAAGCGGGTGCGGCGCCCGAGATGGTCATAGAGGAACAGGCCGACGCGTATCATCCAGCGCGGCCGCAGCTCCGGCACATGCGGCATCACGAAAGCAAGCGGCGCCACCAGGTGCGGCGCGATCTTGAGCAGCACTTCGCGCTCGGCCAGCGCTTCGGCGACCAGCCGGAACTCATAATGCTCGAGATAACGCAGGCCGCCGTGGATTAGCTTGCTACTCGACGAGGAAGTCGCTGCGGCAAGGTCGTCTTTTTCGACCAGCAGCACCTTGAGACCGCGCCCTGCGGCATCGCGCGCAACGCCGGCGCCGTTGATACCGCCGCCGATGACAAGCAAATCGTAGCGTGGGTTGGATTCGGTCACGGCCAGCCTCGGTAATTCGTGGTTGACGTTGAACGGTGCTAGTCTACCGCCGGGATATCGAACCCAGAACAAAAAAGGCAGCCGCAGTTGCCTTTTTCCTCGTGGCCGGGCCTGCTATCTCTTTCTCAGCTTGCGGATCGCCGCGATCTGCGCGGACGCCTCCGCAAACTCGGCCAGCGCCTTAGCGTATTCCATCTTGGCGGTCCGATCCTGCATCGCTTCGCGCGCGCGCTGCTACGCCCCGTCGAGCCGTGGCCGGTAGGTATCCGACGCGATCCCCTCTTTCAGGCAACGCACGTAGATGCGGCGGTAGGCATCGTTGATGCGCGATACCTTGCGCTCGGAGTCCTCGATGAGCGGCAGCAGCCTTGCATGCTCCTTGGCGATCTCGGCGAGGATGGCGGATTCGTCGATGCGGGTGAGCAGACCGTCGCGCAGCACGATCTCCCCGTCGACCATCACGAGGTCGAGATTCGCGCCGCTCTCCGCGTACACGAGTTGGCCGAGCGGATTATTGAGCGGCACGAACGGGATGCTGTCCAGTCGATAGAGCCCAAGGTCTGCCTTGCGTCCGGGCTCGATTGCGCCGAGCGTGTCGCCCAGGCCGAGCGCCTGCGCTCCGCCGACTGTGGCGGCGCGCCATGCCTCTTTTGCGCCTATCCACCTCGAGGGATCGTCGTCGCGCAGCTTGTTCACCAGCGCCGCCGCCGACACCACCCTGAGCATGCTCGCCGACTCGATCGAGCCGCAGCCGTCGGTGCCCAGGCTCACGTTGACACCCGCGTCCAGCAACGCGCGCACGGGCGCAACACCGGAGCCCAGTTTCAGGTTGCTCACCGGGTTGTGCTGCACGGTCGCGCCACTACGCGCGATGATGTCGATCTCGCGTGGGTTGAGCCACACGCAATGGATGAGCGAGGTCTTGGGCTTGAGAAAGCAGACGCGGCCCAGGTACTCGACCATGGTCGCCCCGTACATTTCGCGTCCGGTTACCACCTGCAGACGAGTCTCCTGCACGTGCATGATCACCGGAAGATCGTAGTCATCGGCCATCTCGCGCACCGCCCTCAGGAAGGGTTCGGTGCAGCGCTGCGGCGCGGATGGGGCGGCGATGTAACCCACCCGATTCGAGCGGGGATGGCGCGTCTGCGCGAGGTGACGGGCAAAATCGAGGATCGCCTGCGGATCGGATTTGGGCTTGGCATCCAGTTCCCGCAGCAGGTCGGCAGGAAACTCCTCGTCCACGAATGGCATAGCGCGGAAAAACGGACGGTCGAACAGCGTGATGCCGACCAGCGCGCGGATGCCGATGTCCTCGTAGGCCTTGAATGCCGCCTCGACGTGCTCGGGAATGAGCACGGGGCTCACGTTGAGGTCGTCGACGATCGTGGTCGTGCCCGAGCGCAACGCCTCGATCGCGCCGATCAGCGTGCGCAGATAGACCTGACGCGCCGTCAACGGGATCGGGTCGAGCGGCCGCACGCTGTTCATCCACAGCTCGAGCGGCAGGTTCTCGTGCCGGCCCTTGTGATAGTGCTCGTGGGAGTGGTGGTGGCCGTTGATGAGCCCCGCCACCGCCAGCCGCTCCTGCGCAGGGATCGCTTCCCCTTCGGGCTGCCGCTCGCCGGTCCTGCGCACCGCGGCGATACGATCGCCGCAGACAACGATATCGAGCGGACCGCGCTCGAAGCGCCCCTCTACGCCAACGAGAGCCGAGCAGCCGGTCAGGGTGAAGTGGCCCACGAAATCTCCCTGTAAACAATCCTGCAAACCTGATTCGAAGCGTCGCCGTTCGGCAGGCTCAGCGCGGGGTGAGCGAACTCAAAGAATCGGCCATTTGCCGGGCACCTGCAGCCCGCTGCGCGCGAGCACCTGCTCGCCGAGGACGGCGCACCGGTCCATCACCTCATCCTCGTCGACGGTGAGCACCCGGCGGTAGTCCATGACGAGCCGCCCGTCGATGTAGACCGTCTCGACCGCATCGCCGCTCGCGGAGTAGACGAGATTCTGCACCTCGCTGAAGTTCGGGTACCACTCGGGGCGGCGCATGTTGATCAGGATGATGTCAGCATTCTTGCCGGCCTCGAGGGAGCCGATCTGCTTGTCCATGCCGATCGCCTTGGCGCCGTTGATGGTGGCCATCTCGATCGCCTGCTCGGCGCAGGATATGCCCGCGTCGTTGCGGTAGTCCTTGGGCAGCACGGCCGCGAGGTACATCGTGCGGATCATGTCCGCGTAGTTGGAACAGTCGGAGGCATCCGAGCCGATTCCGACGTTCACGCCGTGCTCGACCATCTCCGGAAAGCGCCCCTTCGAGGAGAGCTCGTAATTGAGCTTCAGCGCCGTGGACGGGCAGTGGATCACGTTGGTCTGCGTCTCCTTGAGCATGCGGATCTCGCGGTCGGCGACGTGCACCATGTGCACGAGGCAGACGTTGCGCCCGAGCGCCCCGATGTGGTACAGGTTTTCGACCGGGCGGTACCCGGTCTTCATGCGCGTGTCGGTCACCTCCTCGGTCATCGCGGCGAGGTGGAGGTTCAGCGTGGTGTCGTAGTCGTCGGCCATCTTTTTCGATTCGAGATACAGCCGGTTGGTGCAGCGGCCGAGCCCCACCACGTCGACGCAGGCCTTGAGCAGCCCGCTGTTGTATCCGTCTCGGTAGGTCTTGAGGAACTTCTCGTTCTCCCGCAGGCAGGTGTCCGTGTCTTCGAGCAGCATCGCGTGACCCAGGATCGCCTGGTCGAACGAGCGCCGGCCCATGAGGCCCCGAATGCCGATGCGCGAGATCCCCTCGATCACCGCGGCAGGGTTGTAGGAGCCGGCCTCCAAAATGGTCGTCGTCCCGGACTTGATCGTCTCGAGCAGCACGATGAGGCCGCCGATGATCTCGTCTTCGGCGGTCAGAATGGTCGCGACTTTACCGTGCACGAAATTCGACCACAGCCAGCCGCCGAGGCCTTCCGGCGCGAGACCGCGGTGCATCGTGTGGTAGAAATGCAGGTGCGAGTTGACGAATCCGGGCATGATCAGCTTGTTGCGGCAGTCGCGGGTGTGCTTCGCCTCATAGCGGGCTGCCAGGTCGGCACGTTTTCCAACCGCCACGATCTCGTTTCCTCGCATGGCGAGCGCGCCGTCTCGATAGATCCGACGCTGTTCGTCCACCGTGATCACGGTACCGCCTGCAAGCAGGGTGTCGGCTTTCTCTTTCATGGTCGTTCCGTCCTCTGGACTTTCAATGCCTGGATGAGCCGCCAACACTCGCCCGGTGCGAGGCCTGCCTCCGGCGCGCGATCACGCGCCGGCCAGCGCCAGGTCGGGCATGCCTGGGGCTGTCAGCGTCGCCCATCTCTCGGCTCGGAGCCCGCGTCGGCGGCAAGAAGCCAGCGCGCACGCAGGCCGGATCGGACGTAAAGACCGACGCTCACGGCCGTCAACACCAGGAATACCAAGGCGATGGGCCGGGTGACGAAGATCAACGGGCTCCCGTGCGACATCAGTAGCGACTGGATGAGCGACTGCTCGAGCATGGGCGACAGGATGAACGCCAGGACCATGGGCGCGACCTCGAAGCCGGCCATCCGCATCACGTAGCCGATCGCGCCGAAGGCCAGCACGATGCCGACGTCGAACAGGCTGTTGTTGATGGTGTAGGCGCCGACCAGGCAGAGCATCATGACCACGGGGTAGAGGAGGCCCCTCGGGACCCGGAGGATGCGCACCCACAGCCGGACAGTGAGGCGAGCGACCACGAACATCGCCAGGGTGGCGAGGAACATGGCGATGAAGATACCGTAGATCTCGACAATATGCTCCTTGAACAGGAGCGGGCCGGGGCGCAAGCCCTGGGCGATGAATGCCCCGAGCATCACCGCCGTCACCACGTCACCGGGGATTCCGAAAGCGAGGAGCGGCACCATCGTGGCTCCGCACACGGCGTTGTTGCCCACCTCAGGGGCGATAACCCCCTCCACCTCGCCCTTGCCGAACCGCTCCGGGTGGGGGGAGGCGCGCTTGGCCAGGCCGTAGGCCACCCAGCACGAGGTCTCGGCCCCGACGCCGGGCAGCGCGCCGATGCCGGCGCCCACCAGGCACGAGCGGATCACCGTGCGCCAGTACTTGCCGAGGATCTCGGCGAAGGTCACCCGATTGGCTGCGGGGTCCTCTTTCAGATCCATGATCTTGAGGTGCCCGGTGCGCCGCGAGACCTGCACGAAGATCTCGCCCAGCCCGAACAGCCCGATCACGAACGGGATGTAGCTGATCCCGCCCTGCAGGTCGGAAAAACCGAAGGTAAGCCGCGAGGCGCCCGAAACCGTGTCGATGCCGACCAGGGCGAGCAGGACCCCCAGCACGGCGGAGACCATGCATTTGGCGAGCGACCGCCCGGCCAAGCTGGCGATAATCGTCATCGAGAACAGGATCAGCGCGAAGAACTCCGGCGGCCCGAACTTCAGCGCAATCAGGGCGAGCGGCCAGAGGGCCAGGACCAGAACCAGGTTGCTGAAAAAGTCGCCCACGGTCGAGGCGTAGATCGACGCCAGCAGGGCCTTGCCCGCCCGGCCCTGCTGGGCCATGGGATAGCCGTCCAGCACCGTGGCCGCGTTGGAGGCGGTGCCGGGGGTGCCGATGAGAACGGCGGAGATGGACCCGCCATAAGTGCCTCCCTTGTAGAGGCCGAGGAGGAAGGGGATGCCCACCAGCGGCGGCATGAAGAAGGTGAGCGGCGAGAAGATGGCCATCGCCATCGTTACCGTGAGCCCCGGCAGCGCGCCTATGATAATCCCCAGAATATTGCCCACCACGATCATGGCTAGCGCGTCCCAGCGCAGTACAACCGCAGCCGCCTGACCGAGCTGCTCCAGCATCATTCGAGCAGCCCCTCCGGGAGCAGAATCTTCATACCGAACCTGAACCCGACGTAGATCAAGGCCGAGACGCCGACCGCGACGGCGACGAGCATCGGCCAGCGGCGGAAGCCGAGGAAGACGGCGAGGCTGGCCAGCGCAACCGGAGTAAGCAGCACGTAACCGACCACGTCGAGCAGCGCCGAGTAGGCCACGAGGATCGCCCCCGTACCTCCTACCCGCACGGCTTCAGCAATGCCAAACGCGAATCCTTCCCCGTCCCGGAGAGTCTCGGCCCGCGAGTGCCCCCGCAGGAAAATGAGGACGCCGAAAAACCCGAGCAGCACTGCGATGAGACGCGGGAAGAAGAGCGGATGGGCGACGGCTCCGCCCACTTCCCCGCCCACCGCGATGCGCGGGGTCACGATCTGGGCGGGCAGCACCACGAAAAAGAGGAGGAGCGCAGCCACGACCAGCGCTGCGCCCAGCCAACGATCCATCGTGGCCCCGCTTACGGCTTCTTGGCGATCTGATCGATGACGACCTTGAGCGTCCCCTGGTCAGTCGTCCACTGCTTTCCCAGGTCGTCAGCGGAAAGGTAATCGACCTGCTGACCCATGCGCGTCATCATCGTCTTGAACGACGTGTCATCGGAGATCTTCTTGATGGCGTCGCGCAGTTTGGCCAGCACGGGTTCCGGCGTACCCTTCGGTGCGAACACCCCGAGCCACAGCCGCGCGTCGAGGTCGATCCCCTGCTCCTGGAGGGTGGGGACATCTGGCAGCAGCGGCCAGCGCTTGGATGCGGCCACCCCGAGCGCCCGCAGCTTGCCGCCCTGAATATGCGGGAAGGCAACGGGCGGATAGAGGCCATTGGCGTCCACGTGGCCACCCAGCAGCGAGGCGAGCGCCGGGCCGCCTCCCGTGGACGGTATGTGAGTGAGCTTGGCGCCGTACTTGATGCCCATCGCCTCGAACATGAGGTGCTCGGGCGAGAAGGTCACAGCGCTATGCTTGAACTTGCCCGGATTCTTCCTGGCGTCCTCCACGAACTCCTTGGCAGTCTTCCACGGTGCCTCGACGCGGACCGAGAGCAACGCGGGCAGGGAGACGAGTTGGCCCAAGGGAACGAAGTCGGCCGGGTTATAGGCGACCTTCTGCACCTGGGGCAGGATGATATGGGTCGCGGGGTCCCCGATAAAAAGCGTGTAACCGTCGGGCTTGGCCTTGGACGCCGCCTCGGCGCCGACCACGCCGCCGCCGCCCGAGCGGATCACCACGATCATGGGCTGGCCCAAGTGCTCCTCGGCGACGCTGACGAAGGCGCGGGAAGTCAAGTCGGTGGCGCCACCTGCCGGGTACGGGATGATCACTCGAACCGGCTTGTTCGGAAAGTCCTGAGCATGCGCGGACCCGGCGGTGGACAGGCCACCGAACAGGGCAACGAGGGCCAGGACAAATGCACTGCTGGATAGCCGCGGTAAGCCGATGCTCATCGTGTTTACTCCTTGCCGGAAAGAGATGCGCTGCGATTGAGAAGCTCGGTGATAATGCGGCTCCGCGGCGACGGCTGTCAAGGCAGCCGTAGCTGCCTTTTTCCTCGTGGCCGGGCCTGCTATCTCTTTCTCAGCTTGCGGATCGCCGCGATCTGCGCGGACGCCTCCGCAAACTCGGCCAGCGCCTTAGCGTATTCCATCTTGGCGGTCCGATCCTGCATCGCTTCCCGCGCGCGCTGCTGCGCTTCGAGCGCCTTCGCCTCGTCGAGATCGTGGCCGCGGATCGCCGTGTCGGCGAGCACCGTGATCACGTCCGGCTGCACTTCGAGCACGCCGCCGGCGACATACACCAGTTCCTCTTCGGCCTGGCCCGGCACTTTGATGCGCACCGAGCCGGGCTTGATGCGAGTGATGAGCGGCGCGTGCTTCGGATAGATGCCGAGCTCGCCCTCTTCGCCCGGCAGC
>JAHFRO010000222.1 GCA_023266245.1 Betaproteobacteria bacterium
CCTCGAGTCCATCCAGGTTGCTCCACAAGCCGGTGACGGTGCGCACCACGGTTGCCAGAATGGTGATCCCGATGAAGGTCGCAAACACGTTGGGCAGCGCACTGCCGCTCGCCAACGCGCGCAGCTTCTCGGGCATTTTCTCCTGGCTGAAGCCGTATGCAACGTAGGTAAAAAACACGGCGAATGCCGCGCCGCTCAGGGCCGCAGTGATCAGAAAGTAGACCGGGAGCATCCCGTCATACCACATCGGACGCATCGCCATCATTCCGAACAACAGACCCAACGTGCTGTGGGCGATCACCACCGATACGAAAGAGGCGATACCCAAGCTGTGGCTGGCGCGGCTGTTCCAGTCCCCACGATGGATTTTGGCGAATTTCAGAAACAGCAGCAGCAGGTACAGGCTATAGAACACGCCCATCCAGAACATCGGGGAGCGATACTGGAGACCGGTCGGCACCGCCCATAGCATGCGGAACGGATGCCCAAGTTCCATCGCCAGCGTCGCAAACCCAGCCACCAGCGTCGCCAGAGCCAGCCACACGCAGCGTTTGGCGACGGGGTAAAACTCCTCGAAACCGAAGATCATCGCCAGCGATGCCACGAACGTCAGCCCGGTTGAGGTCAACACAAAGAACACGTAGGTGGAAATCGGCAATCCCCACGTCACGCCCCAGCTATTGGTGTTGAATGCCGCGTGTCCCTCGGTAACCAGCATGAAAAACGCGATCGCCAAGCTGATCGCCAATCCAAGCAAGGACACTTGCCATATCGTCGTTGCCGTTGTCCGTTCTCCGCCAAGGGTGAGCACGTCCTTGAAAAAAGCCACTGTGCCCACCCGCTTCCAGTGAGCAATCAGTTGACCACCCACTGCGAGATAGCCTTTTTCATGCGATTGAACGTTCATGTTCGTGTCTCCTTAGGTTTTCTTGATCGCGCGATTGCTTGGCACGGCGCCACCAACGCCCGTCAGGTAATACACCTGCGGCTTGTTGCCGAGCTGATCGAGCAGCCGCACGCCGTTCTTGTTGGCTATCATCTTCGAGACCTCGCTGTTGGGATTGTCGAGATCGCCGAAGTAGCGCGCGGTCGGCGGGCAGGCTACCACGCACGCCGGCGTGAAATCGCGGGTCATCGGATCGTGCTCAGACAAATCCGCAACATCCTTGGGCGCTTTCGACACCCGGTGGTAACAGAAGGTGCATTTCGAAACCACGTCGCGCGGCTGAACCCCAACCCCGTGCTTCCAATCCTCTCGCGAGCCGGGCATCTTCCACGGCGGGTTCCAGGAGTGCTCGTCATTGCTCTTGAACACCGCCTTGATGTCAGGCCCGACCAGCGGCTTCTCATCGGTGTAGAAGCGCACGCCGTACGGGCAGGCGATCATGCAGTACTTGCAGCCGATGCACCGGTCCCAGTCTATCAACACGAAGCCCTCTTCCGTCTTGTAGGTGGCCCGCGTCGGGCACACGTACACGCACGAGGGGTTTTCGCAGTGCATGCATGGCCGCGGGAACCATTTGACCTGCACGCTCGGATACTCGCCCTCGGTGAAGTAGATCACGTCCTGCCAGTTCTCGCCCGGCAGCCGGTTATTTTCCATCGCGCAGGCCGCGGTGCACGCCTGGCAGCCGGTGCATTTCTCGAGGTCTATTACCATTCCCCACTTGGTCATGTTCGTCTCCTGTGTGTCCTAAACCCGTTCCACCGTGACCTTAGTCGCGTAATAGCTCGCAAGCCCCGAAATCGGCTCGGACTTGTTCACGATAATCTCGGATGCGCTGCCGGTGGGCAGCCGGTTCTGCCTCGCCCAGCGGCCCTGTGCCCAGTGACCGAGCATGTTCGGCAGAATGACCGTATCGGGCCGCACGCCTTGGTAGTGCCGCGCGATGGCCTCGATGCTCCCGGCCTCGGACTTTATCCGCACCCGGTCGCCGTCACGAATGCCGCGTGTCTTCGCGGTTTCGGGATGAATTTCGAGATACATCGTCTTCTTTCCACCGACTACCGGCTGGGCGATCACCGTGGCATACGGGATGTTGCCGGCCCGGCCTTCAGCCTGCAGCGCGACCTTGGGCGAAATGAAATGCAGGTCGCCGCCGCCGTAGTATTTGGGCGCGACCCATTGCGGAAAGCCAACGCGCTCCAGCGGCACGCCCGTCTTCTGGGACACGTACTCGGCATAGTGCTCGTCCTCGAGGTAGCTCGACTTGAACTCGAATTTGCCCGAGCTTGTTTTGAGCAGCTTCGCCTTGACGTCCTCGGGTTTCATCGGCTTGTTGTAGCCCGTGCCGTCCCACTCGAAGAACTCGCCGCGCACCTGGCGCCAGAGGTAGGGCTTCTTGTACCACACACCTTGCTCTTTCCATGACTCGAAGCTGTTGACGCCGTTGGTGCCCGGCTTCTCCTCGAAACCCTTGGCCAGGTGCTTAAGTACGTTCTCGGTGCTGCCCAGCGCCTTATAGTACTCGCCCATCGGACCTTTCATCCGCTTGCCGATCTCGATCAGGATGTCGCCATAGACCTTGGTGTCGTAGAGCGGTTTCACCGCCGGGGTGCGCAGCATCGCCATCGGCCAGCCCCTGAACGGATAGGTTTCAGCGCATTGCAACCGCTCCAGATAAGTGTGGTCCGGCAGAACCAGGTCCGCGAACATCGCTATTTCCCCGGGAAATGGCGAAGTGTCGATGACGAACATGCTCTGCAACGCCTCTTCCCACTTGCGTGCTTCGGGCGACGAGTAGATCGGCGCCGTCATGTAGAACATGATGGTATCGAGCTTGTAGGGCTTGCTCGCCAGATGGTTGGCAGGGATCGCCTGGATCTGGGTGCTCGCCATGAGCCACTCCTTCTTGACCCCGTCGACGCGTGGTTTTTTCCGGTCGTCCGACTTCGCATAGTCATCCAGGAAGTCTTCCGTTTTCACGGGTAACTTGCCATAGGGCACGCCCATTTGGCTCATGAGACCGCCTTCGGCGTACAACGAGCCGATGAGGGCGTTGAGCGAATGGATCGCCATGCCGTTGTAGAGGCCGTTGAAATGCGCCGTCGGGCCGCGCTCGAAAAGCGCCATCGCCGGCTTGGTGGTCGCCAGCTCGCGTGCCACCGCGATGATATCGCGCTCGGCGATCGTGGTTACTCCCGCGGCCCACTTGGGCGTGCGGTCCTTCAGCTCGGCGTTCCACCACTCGATCAGCCCCTTGGTCCACTTTTCGTTGAAGTCGTCGGGATTGAGCGTTGCTTCTCCAGCCTTGAAGCGGTTGACGCCGTCCTTGAAATCGCCGACGAAGTTCTTGTCCCACAAGTCTTCGGTCAGGATCACGTGAGCAATGGCGAGCGCCAGCGCCCCGTCGGTGCCGGGCTTGACCAGCAGCGCCCGGTCCGCGCCCGAGATCGTGGTGTTCCAGTGCACGTCCACCGCGGTGACCTTGGTCTTCGGGCTCTTGGTGCGAATGTGCCCCCATACCTGCAGGTTATTGTTGTACGGACGGTAAGCTTCGAGGAAGCTCGCGCCGAAGATCAGCATGTAGTTGGTGTTCAAGTAATCATAGGCGTTGTAGCCGTAGTTGCCGTCGACCGCGAACTTGGCTTTCTTGCTGCCGTCGGCGCAAGTTGAGGAGTGGCCGATCGCCACGTTGGGTGACCCGTAGAGTTGTCCGAAAGTACCGTGCAGTCCGGCATCGGTTGCGCCCCAGCCGCGGCCCTCAAGGAGCGCGAACCGGTGCGATTCGCCCTTGTCGCGCAGCGCCTGGAGCCGCGCCGCGACGGTGTTGAGCGCCTCATCCCACGAAATCGGCACAAACTTCGGGTCCTCGTCGCGTCCCTTCTTGGGGTTGGTGCGCTTCATTGGCCCTTTGAAACGATCGGGGTCGTAGAGTATGTAGGCGCCGAGGTAGCCTTTCGGGCACAGCTTGCCGTTGGAGATCGGGCTCTCGAGCGAACCATACATTGCGTGCACCCGGCCGTCGGTCGTGTAGACGTCAACGCCGCAGCGCGCTGGGCACTGATTGCATACGCTCTTCGTGATGACGGTCTTGCTCTCCGCTGCCG
>JAHFRO010000069.1:0-4729 GCA_023266245.1 Betaproteobacteria bacterium
GCAGATGGGTGATGCACATCACCTGGTGCTTGCGGCCGAGCTGCTTCAGCATCCTGCCGACGATTTCGGCGACGCGCCCGCCGATGCCGGCGTCCACCTCGTCGAAAATCAGCGTCGGCACCTGCGCGACCTGCGTGGTCACGGTTTGCACCGCGAGACTCAGGCGCGACAGCTCGCCGCCGGAGGCGACCTTGGCGAGCGGCTGCGGCGCCATGCCCTTGTGCACCGCGACCAGGAACTCGATGTTCTCCATCCCGTGTGCCGTGACCTCCGGCACCGTGTTGAGCGCCACTTCGAACGTGCCGCCCTGCATCGCGAGTTGCTGCATCGCCTCGGTCACCTGCTCGGAGAGCTTCTTCGCCGCTTTCTTGCGCCCTGCGGAAAGCTTCCTGGCCTCAGCGCCGCACGCGGCGTGCGCTTCTTCCTCCAGCCGGCGCAGCGCCTCGACATTGCCGCCCTCACCCAGCGCCTGCAACCGCGCCTTGGCGCCGGCGAGCTTCTCCGGCAGCTGTTCGGGAGAGACACGCCACTTCCGCGCGGCGGAGTGTATCGCTTCCAGCCGGTTCTCGACCTCGCGCAACCGCTGCGGATCGAGCTCGAGCCGCTCCCCGTAATGGCGCAGCGCGTATACCGCCTCCTGCACCTGGATTTTCCCCGGTTCCAGCACGTCGAGGATGTCGCGCAGCTTGGGATCGAACTCGACCAGGTTATTGAGCTTGCTGATGACGGCGTTCAGCTGCGCCAGGCTGGAATTGTCACCCTCGGACAGCGCCTCGACGCCGACCTGCGCGGCTTCGATCAGGCCCGCCGCGTGCGCCAGCCGCGCGTGCTCCGCGGTGAGCTCCTGCCACTGGTCGGCGGTGAAGTTGAGCGCTTCGAGCTCGCGCACCTGCCACTCGAGCTGCTCGCGCTCGGCGGCAAACGCGGCGGCGTTGGTCTCGAATGCGATGCGGCTCTCGCGCCGCTGCTGCCAAGTGCGATAAAGCTCGCTGACCTTCGCGGCCACGTCGTCGAGCCCGCCGTAGGCGTCTAGCAGCTCGCGCTGTGACGCGGCACGCAGCAGCGACTGGTGCTCGTGCTGGCCGTGGATGTCCACCAGGAACTCACCCACTTCGCGCAGCTGGGCGAGCGTCGCCGGCCGACCGTTGATGAAGCCGCGGGAGCGGCCGGAGGCCTCGATCACGCGCCGCATCAGGCATGCGGCCTCGTCGCCCGCGAGATCGTTCTCCGTCAGCCAGTGCATCACCGGCGGCCAGCCGGCCGCGTCGAACTCGGCGCTGATGTCGGCGCGTTCGGCATCCTTGCGCACCACGATAGCGTCGGCTCGCTCGCCGAGGACCATGGCGAGCGCGTCAATCAGGATGGACTTGCCGGCGCCGGTTTCTCCCGTGAGCACCGTGAAGCCGGAGGAAAACTCGAGGTCCATCCGGTCCACGATGACGAAGTCGCGGATGCTGAGAGAACGCAACATGAATAACGCGTGAATAGTGAATCGTGAATCGTGAATCGAAAAAACCTGACCCGTCCTACCGCAAACTACTCACGACTCACGAATCACGACTCACGCTTTTTACTCTCTGTTCCAATTCAATTTCTCGCGCAGCATGCTGTAGTAGCTGTGGCCGACCGGGTGCAGCAGGCTGATGGGGTGGGAGTAGCATCGCACCACCACGCGGTCGCCCTCGCGCAGGTCGAAGCGCGAATGGCTGTCGAAATGCGCGCGCGGGTCGGCCGCGTCCTTGATGACGATCTCCACGGTGCTGGTACTGCTGATCACGATCGGGCGGTTGGACAGCGTGTGCGGACAGACCGGCACCAGCGTGATCACCGAAAGCGACGGGTGCACGATCGGCCCCCCGGAGGAGAGCGCGTAGGCGGTGGAACCCGTAGGCGTGGCCACGATCAAACCGTCGGAGCGCTGGGTGTAGATGAACTGCCCGTCGATGCGAATCTCGAACTCGATCATGCTGCCCTTGGTGCCCTTGCTCACCACCACGTCGTTGAAGGCGAGCACCTCGAACACCTTCTCGGCGCCGCTGTGCACCTCGGCCTCGAGCAGCATGCGGTCCTCGGTCACGAACTTGCCGTCGAGGATCGCACCGAGGGTGTCGTACATGGTGTCAGTCGAGATGTCGGTAAGGAAACCGAGCCGCCCCACGTTGATCCCGACCAGGGCGACGTCGTATGGGGCGAGCGTGCGCGCGATGTTGAGCATGGTGCCGTCGCCGCCGATGACGATGGCAAGATCGGCCTGCTTGCCCAGTTCCTCGAGCGGCAGCACCGGGTACTTGCTTGCGCCCACTTGCGAGGCGGTCAGCCGGTCGATCAGGACCTTGATCTTGCGCTGTTCCAGGAATTGGGCGAGCTTGAGCAGCGGCTCAGCGATCTCCGGGCTCTTGTACTTGCCGATCAGCGCAACGGTCTTGAATGACGGCTTCATGCCCGCATTAAAGCACATTCAGGCGTGAGTCGTGAATCGTGAATTGTGAATCGTTTTCCCGTCTGACAGGCGGGTTTTTCGAATCACGAATCACCATTCACTATTCACCATTTACCATTCACCACCCTGTGGCTAGAATAGGTCCATGCCAGCCGACACGCCGGTTTTAAACGAACGGGCCCAGATCCTGCTGAAGACGCTGGTCGAACGCTATATCGCGGAAGGCCAGCCGGTGGGCTCGCGCGCGCTGTCAAAATACTCCGGGCTCGACTTGAGCCCCGCGAGCATCCGCAACGTGATGGCGGACCTGGAGGAAATGGGCTTCATCGCGAGCCCTCACACCTCGGCCGGCCGCGTGCCGACCGCGCG
The DNA here is from genome assembly GCA_023266245.1 of Betaproteobacteria bacterium. GTDB lineage: Bacteria > Pseudomonadota > Gammaproteobacteria > Burkholderiales > SG8-41 > SG8-41. The sequence goes on from JAHFRO010000069.1 coordinate 2,810, forward strand.
TGGCTATCGCTTCTTCGTGGACACGCTGCTCACCATCAAGCCCCTCGATCGCGTCGAGGTCCACCAGCTTGAGGAGCAGCTGCACATGGAAAACACTCAGAAGCTCGTTACTTCAGCCTCGCAGCTGCTCTCGGAGCTGACGCATTTCGCCGGCGTGGTGCTGACGCCGCGGCGCAGCACCGGCTTCCGGCACATCGAGTTCCTCAAGCTCTCGGACACGCGCATCCTGCTCATCATCGTCACGCCCGAGGGCGACGTGCAGAACCGCATCCTGTTCACCGAAAAGCCGTACTCGCCGGCCGAGCTCGTCGAGGCGGCGAACCACCTCAACCAGCACTACGCCGGGCTCACCTTCGAGGAGATCCGGCGCCGCATCCGCGACGAGCTCAAACGGCTGACCCAGGACATGACGCGGCTGATGACCGCGGCGCTGGATGCGGGCAGCCAGGCGGTGTCCGGTGAGGAAGTGGTGATCTCGGGCGAGAGCAACCTGCTCGACTCGCTGGATCTGTCCTCCAACATGAACAACCTGAGGAAGCTCTTCGAGCTGTTCGAGCGCAAGACCGGGCTGCTGCAGCTGCTCGACGTGAGCAGCCGGGCGCAGGGCGTGCAGATCTTCATCGGCGGCGAGGCGGGTGTTGCGCCGCTCGACGAGTGCAGCGTGATCACCGCGCCCTACGAGGTGGACGGCCTGGTGGTGGGCACGGTGGGCGTGATCGGCCCCACGCGCATGGCCTACGAGCGCGTGATCCCGATTGTGGACATCACCGCGAAGCTGCTCTCTAGTGCGCTATCGCAGCATTGAAAGGAGAAAGGCGGGACTAGGGACTCGGGACTAGGGACTAGAAGTTGGTCGAGCCCCGAGCCTCAAGCCCCGAGCCCCGCATTTTTCAATGGCTCGCTTCGCGCCGGAACCGCCCTTTTCGCACGGCAGCGATTCCAGGATCGGCATCCTGCTGATCAATCTCGGCACGCCGGAAGCGCCGACCACGGCCGCAGTGCGCGCCTATCTGAAGGAGTTTCTGTCCGACCCGCGGGTGATCGAGATTCCGCGCTTCGTGTGGTGGCCGATTCTGCATCTGTTCGTGCTCACCACGCGGCCCAGGGCCTCGGCACAGCGCTACGCCCGGGTCTGGATGAACGAGGGCTCCCCGCTCAGGGTGCACACCGAGCGCCAGGTGACGCTGCTGCGCGGCTACCTCGGCGAGCGCGTCAGGCTCCCGCTGATGGTGGACTACGCGATGCGCTACGGCAGGCCCTCGATCCCGGACAAGCTGCAGGAAATAAAGGCCCAGCACTGCGACCGCATCCTGCTGGTGCCGCTCTACCCCCAGTATTCCGCCAGCGCCACGGCAACCGCCTTGGACGCCGCCTTCGGCCGCCTTGCCGGCATGCGCAATCAGCCGGCGGTCCGCACGGTGCGGCATTTCCACGATCATCCCGGCTACCTCGGCGCGCTGGCGCAAAGCGTGCGCGACTACTGGATGAGGAACAACCGCCCCGACGTGCTGCTGATGAGCTTTCACGGCGTGCCGCGCGCGACGCTCGACAAGGGCGATCCCTACCACTGCGAATGCCAGAAGACGGGGCGCCTGCTCGCGGAAGCGTTGTCGCTGAAGCAGGAACAGTACCGGATCACGTTCCAGTCGCGCTTCGGCGGCGCGGAGTGGCTCAAGCCTTATACCGCGGACGTGCTCGCCGAGCTCGGCAGGCAGAAGCTCCGGCGCGTTGACGTGATCTGCCCGGGATTCGTGAGCGACTGTCTGGAAACCCTCGAAGAGATCGCGATCGAGGGTAAGGCGGCGTATCTCAAGGCGGGCGGCCGCGAGTTTCACCACATTCCGTGCCTCAACGAGCGCGATGACTGGATCCACGCGCTCACCGACATCGTGGCGAATAACCTGCTCGGCTGGGCCACCA
>JAHFRO010000069.1:4829-7373 GCA_023266245.1 Betaproteobacteria bacterium
ACGGAGAAAATGATGCGGGACACGCCCGAAATCACCGCCAAACCCGAAGCGCAGCCGGAAAACCCGCTTCCCGCAGGTGAGGCCGAACAGCAGCCGGCGGCGGAGGCCGCGCGGGAAACCATGCCGAGCCTGGAGGAACTGCTCAAGAGAGCGGAACTCGCCGCCCAGGAACATCACGACGCCTGGCTGCGCGCCAAGGCCGAAGCCGACAACATCCGCAAGCGCGCGCAGGCCGAAATCGCCAGCGCGCACAAATTCGCCGTCGAGAGTTTCGCCGTCGAGCTGCTGGCGGTAAAGGACAGCCTGGAGGCCGCGCTCGCTGCGGAAAACGCCTCCGCGAACAGCATGAAGAGTGGCGTGGAACTCACCTTCAAGCTGCTCAGAAGCGTGTTCGAGAGATTCAACCTCGCCGAGATCGATCCGGTCGGGCAGAAATTCGACCCGCACCGCCATCAGGCCATCAGCACGGTCGAGTCTGACGCCGAGCCCAATACCGTGGTGCAGGTGCTTCAGAAAGGCTATCTGCTGCACGAGCGGGTGATCCGCCCCGCCCTGGTCATCGTGGCGAGACAGAACGCCGTTGAAAACTGAGGCGTTACCCCCATATCCGAGATAGTGACGAATTTTGCAGGAAAACCAAAGAGGTAGAAACATGGCAAAGATCATCGGCATCGACCTGGGGACCACCAACTCGTGCGTGGCCGTGATGGAAAACGGCCAGCCCAAGGTGATCGAGAACTCCGAGGGCGCGCGCACCACCCCCTCGATCGCCGCCTATATGGACGACGGCGAGATCCTCACCGGCGCGCCGGCCAAGCGGCAGGCGGTCACCAACCCCAAGAACACGCTCTACGCCGTGAAGCGGCTGATCGGCCGCCGCTTCAAGGACGCCGAGGTGCAGAAGGCGATCAAGGTGGTGCCGTACCAGATCATGGAAGCCGCCAACAGCGACGCCTGGGTCGAGGTGCGCGGCAAGAAGATGGCCCCGCCCGAAATCTCGGCGCAGGTGCTGATGAAGATGAAGAAGACCGCCGAGGATTACCTCGGCGAGCCGGTCACCGAAGCGGTGATCACGGTGCCCGCGTACTTCAACGACTCGCAGCGCCAGGCGACCAAGGACGCCGGACGCATCGCGGGACTTGAAGTCAAACGCATCATCAACGAGCCGACCGCGGCGGCGCTCGCGTTCGGCATGGACAAAAAGGAAGGCGACCGCAAGATCGCGGTTTACGACCTGGGCGGCGGCACTTTCGACATCTCGATCATCGAGATCGCGGCGGTCGACAAGGAGCACCAGTTCGAGGTGCTGTCCACCAACGGCGACACCTTCCTGGGCGGCGAAGACTTCGACCAGCGCCTGATGGATTACCTGTGCGACGAGTTCAAGAAGGAGTCCGGCATCGATCTCCGGAAGGACATCCTCGCGCTGCAGCGGCTGAAGGACGCGGCGGAAAAAGCCAAGATCGAGCTCTCCTCCTCGCAGCAGACCGAGATCAATCTGCCCTACATCACGGCCGACCAGTCCGGGCCCAAGCACCTGGCGATCAAGGTGACGCGCGCCAAGTTCGAGAGCCTGGTCGAGGACCTGATCGAGAAGACCATCGGGCCGTGCCGCATCGCGATCAAGGACGCCGGCGTCAACGTGGGCGACATCAACGACGTGATCCTGGTGGGCGGCCAGACCCGCATGCCGAAAGTGCAGGAGCGCGTGCGCGAGTTCTTCGGCAAGGAGCCGCGCAAGGACGTGAACCCGGATGAGGCGGTGGCGGTCGGCGCCGGCATCCAGGCCGGCGTGCTCAGGGGCGACGTCAAGGACGTGCTGCTGCTGGATGTCACGCCGCTCTCGCTCGGCATCGAGACGCTCGGGGGCGTGATGACCAAGCTCATCCAGAAGAACACCACGATCCCGACCAAGGCGCAGCAGATCTTCTCGACCGCCGAGGACAACCAGACCGCGGTCACCATCCACGTGCTGCAGGGCGAGCGCGAGATGGCGCGTGACAACAAGAGCCTCGGCCAGTTCAACCTGACCGACATCCCGCTGGCGCCGCGCGGCATGCCGCAGATCGAGGTGACCTTCGACATCGACGCGAACGGCATCCTGCACGTCTCGGCCAAGGACAAGGCTACCGGCAAGGAGAACAAGATCAAGATCCAGGCGAGCTCGGGCCTCACGGAAGAAGAGATCAAGCGCATGGTGAGGGACGCCGAGGAGCACGCCGAGGAAGACCGCAAAGCGCGGGAGCTCGTGGATGCGCGCAACCAGTGCGACCACATCGTGCACGCGGTCAGGAAGTCGCTCAAGGAGCACGGCGACAAGGTCGGCGCCGACGAGAAAGCGAAGATCGAGGCCGCGCTCAAGGAAGCGGAAGAAGCGCTGAAGAGCGACGACAAGGCCGCCATTGAAGCCAAGACCCAGGCGCTGGCGCAGGCGGCGCACAAGCTCGCCGAGCAGATGTACGCCCAGGAGCAGGCGAAGCAGCAGGCGCAGTCCGGCGGCGAAAAGACCGCGGACAGCGGCAAGAAGGACGACGGCAACGTCGT
>JAHFRO010000069.1:7473-11716 GCA_023266245.1 Betaproteobacteria bacterium
TCAAGAAGGCGTACCGCAAGCTCGCCATGAAACACCATCCGGACCGCAATCCGGACAATCCCAGGGCCGAGGAGCACTTCAAGGAAGCCAAGCAAGCCTACGAGATCCTGTCCGACCCGCATAAGCGCGCCGCCTACGACCAGTTCGGTCACGCCGGTGTGGACCCGTCGGTGGCCGCCGGGGCGGGCGGATTCGGGGCCGGCGCAGGTTTCGGCGGCTTCGCCGATGCTTTCGGGGACATCTTCAGCGACATCTTCGGCGCCGGCCGCACGCGCTCCAACGTGTTCCGTGGCGCGGACCTGCGCTATAACCTCGAGATATCGCTCGAGGATGCGGCGCGCGGCACCGAAACGCGCATCCGCATCCCGGCGATGGAAGAGTGCGAAACCTGCCACGGCAGCGGCGCCAAGCCCGGCACCTCGCCCACCACCTGCCCGACCTGTCAGGGCCACGGCCAGGTGCGCATGCAGCAGGGCTTCTTCTCGATCCAGCAAACCTGCCCCCGCTGCCACGGCAGCGGCAGGATCGTGACCTCGCCGTGCCCGACATGCGGCGGCGCCGGCCGCATCAAGCAGCACAAGACGCTCTCGGTCAAGATTCCCGCGGGCGTGGACGAAGGCGACCGCATCCGGCTCTCCAGCGAGGGCGAGGCCGGAGTCAACGGCGGACCGCCGGGCGATCTCTATGTGGTGATCCACATCAAGCCGCACCAGGTGTTCCAGCGCGACCACAATGACCTGCACTGCGAGATGCCGATCAGCTACACCGCCGCCGCGCTCGGCGGCGAGATCGAAATCCCGACGCTCGACGGCTACGCCAAGATCAAGATCGCCACCGGCACGCAGACCGGACAGGTGTTCCGGCTGCGCGGCAAGGGCATCAAGGGCGTGCGTTCAAACACGCACGGCGACCTGCTGTGCCACGTGGTGGTGGAAACGCCGGTCAACCTCACTCCGCGCCAAAAGGAGCTGCTGGCAGAGCTCGAAGCGATCAACCAGAAGGACTCCGGCCGCCATAACCCGCGCGCCAGGTCGTGGATGGAAAAAGTTCGCGAGTTCTTCGCCGAATAGTCGGCAGCCCGCTCCGCCGAGTCGGCGGCGCCCCCGTTCAGGCGCGGTGCTTCTTCACGAACGCCCAGTCGATCTCGACGCCAAAGCCGGGCTTGTCGTTGAGATGCACGTAGCCGTCGCGCACCTGAGCGCGTTCGGTGAACAGCTCGAACCAGACCGGGTCGCGCTCCGGCCCGCCGTGCGTTTCCACGCCGAAGCCGGGACCGGGGAATGCCGTCACGAGGTGCGCGTGGATCTCGGGGACCAGGTGCGGGGCGATCCTTACCCCATGCTGCTCGGCAAGGTAAGCGACCCTCAGCGCCTCGGTGAAGCCGGCGTAGCGCGTTGAATCAAACTGCACGTAACGAATCGCGCCGCTGGCGATGAAGTCGCGCACCGTGAAGCGCGTGAGCTCGCGCTCCCCGTGGGCGAGCGGGATGGAGATCGCCGCGGCAAGCCGCACGAAATCCGCCGGCTGCAAATACCAGTGCAGCGGCTCTTCCAGCCAGAAAATATCCAGGGGCTCGACCGCGCGCGCAAACGCGATGCACCCGTCGAGGTCGTAGGGGGCGTTCATGTCGAGCATCAACAGCACGTCGCTGCCGATCGCCTCGCGCACCGCGCGCACGCGCTTCGCTTCCCCGGCAACGCTTTCGCCGCCCGTTTTGAGTTTGACCGCGCGGTAGCCGTTGGCGACGAAGCCCGCGAGCTCCCTGGCGTAGTCCTCGTTGGTCGCGCCTTCCCGGTAATAGCCGCCGGTGGCGTAGCTGAAGATCGGTTTGGGCTCGCCTCCCAGCAGGCGATAGACGGGTAAACCGGCGGCTATCCCCTTGATGTCCCACAGGGCAATGTCGATGCCCGCTATCGCGGCCATGATCTGCGGCCGCTCCCCGCGCGGCAGCGGCGGCGGCAGTCCGTCGCGCGCGCCGACCCCTCCCGGCCGCGGCGAGGTGAGCGCGAACAGTTTCTCCCACACCACGAGGTGAGCAAGCGCGTCCATACCGCGGATAAGTTCGCCGAATCGCCCTACCCACTCGCAGATCGCCTTCATCGGCGTACCGTGGATCTGCCCGATGCCGGCAATCCCGTCGTCGGTGCGCACTTCGACCAGGATCACGCTCGACGCCTTGAGCTCTTCGTGCGCGGTCCACAACGCGTGCGTGAGCGGCACCGAGACCGGATGGGCTTTGACGGTGGCGATTCTGGTCACGACTTCTCCCTCACCCTCTTCTGATTATTTCGCGAACCTCTGCACAGCGGCGGGCATGCAACCCGGCGAGCATGCCGCGGGACGACGGATTTTCGTAGTAGGATAGCGCTGCCACTATACGCCATGCTGTTCAAAATTCTCAAAGCGGCCGCAAAGTCGCTCATCGCCGGCCGCACCGGCGAAGCGTTCGAATATCCGCTCGAGACCGAGCACAAGCTCAACCGGCTGCATGGCCGGGTGCCGGTGGACCGGCACCTGGACATCCTGTTCCGGGATATCCGCGTCGGCAGCGAGAACTTCGCCGATCTTTACCTTCGCTGCCTCCAGCATACCGGCACCGCGGTAACCCCGTTCAACTTATTCCAGCGCTTTCAGACCCGCCTCGACCTGGTGCAGTACTTCCTCGCCACGCTGCCGGTAGCCGGCGCACGCGCCGAGTGCGGCGTTTACCGCGGGGCAACGGCGCTGCTGCTGTGCCATGCCTGGCGCAGCCGCCAGCCCGGCTTCAGGGGCGATGATTTCTATCTGATCGACAGCTTTGCCGGCACCAGCGCTTCCGTCGAGCACGACCTGATACCGGTGCGCGGCGACGACGGCATGACGCGCAGGGAACCGTTTTTCCCGGTCGGCAAGACCGATACCTCGCCGGAGCGGGTGCGCGGCTTTTTCAGTGATTTTCCAAACGTCAGGATCTGCGCCGGCTGGATCCCGCAGGTGTTCGCGACGCTGGCCGAGCGTGACTGGGCGTTCGTGCACCTGGATCTCTCGCTGTACGGGCCGACGCTCGCCTCTCTCGAATACTTCTATCCCCGCCTGAACCGGGGAGGGGCGATCCTGTGCGACGGCTCGATCTTCTGCCCCGGCGCGGGGAAGGCATGGGAAGAATTCTGCGCCAAGCACGACATCGCCTTTGTCACGCTCGGCCATCGTGAGACCGTCCTCGTCAAATGAATAAGACCGGTAATTCGGGGCTCGGGACTCGAGGCTCGGGACCCGGAAACCCACGACCCGTGACCAGCGAGTGTGACACGAGGATCGGAAGAGCAAGTCGGGCGGCGCTGAATCCTGAATCCCGAATCCTGAATCCTTGACAATGCTCCGAAGCGTGCTCGAGCGGCTGCTGCGCCGTAGCACTGCCCCATCAGGGCCCGCGCCGCAGGCGCAACCCGGCGCGCGGGAAGCCGGCGGCTGGCTCGCCGAGACGCTGCAGCTCCAGCAGCGCGGGCGCTATACGGAAGTCGTCGCGATGTGCCGCTCCACGCTGGCGCGCGATCCGGACAACGCCGATGCGCTGCAGTTGCTCGCGGCCGCGCTCTGCGCGCAGGGCAAGTCGCTCGAAGGCGTCGCCTGCCTGCGCCGGGTGACCGAGCTTGCTCCGGATGCGGCGGAGCCTCACGCCAATCTCGCAATGGTCCTCGCCGCGACCGGCGACGTAAACGGCGCGATCGCCAGCTACCGGCGCGCGGTGCGGCTGCGCGCGGATTACTCCGGCGCCTGGAACCCTCTCGCGGTGCTGCTGAAAACGCTCGGGCGCTACGACGAGGCGGAAGAATGCTGCCGCGCCGGACTGCGGGCCGATGCCCGGTCCGCCGCCCTGCATCACACTCTCTCGAGCGTGCTGTTCGAGCAGGGCCGGGTTAACGATGCGATCGCCGAAGTCCGTGCCGCGCTCGCTTTGAATCCCGACCTTCCGGCCGCACACAGCGATCTCGTGCGCATGCTCAACTACGCCGACGCGCAGGACCCGGTTGCCGTGTACCGCGAGCACCGCGCCTGGGCCGAGCGCCATGCGCGCCCGCTCGAAGAGGCGGCGCCACCGCATCGCAACGACCCGGATCCGGCGCGGCGGCTGCGCGTCGGCTTCGTGTCGCCGTACTTCCGCAAGCATGCGATGAACTTCTTCTTCGAGTCCGTGATCGAGCACCACGATCGCGGGAACCTGGAGGTGATCCTGTACGCCGACGTGGCGCAGCCGGACGAGTAC
>JAHFRO010000070.1 GCA_023266245.1 Betaproteobacteria bacterium
CTCGAACACGGTCTCGGCGTCCGCCGGCAGCACGTACCATCCGCCGCGCGAGATCTCGTTCTGCAGTTGGCCCGGCGCCCACCCCGAGTAACCGGCGAAGACCCGCAGTCCTTTCATCGGATCAGAACGCTTGAGCAGCCCCTCGATCCAGTCGGGGTCGGAAGCGAAATAGACATCCTGCAACACGGGAACCGCCCGCGGCGGCGGTTTGGGCGCGCGCACCAGGAACACCAGCCCCTCGCGCGCCACCGGCCCGCCGAAATAGAGCACGTCCTTCCTGCCCTTCAGCGCTGCGTTCTCCGGAAATACTTCGCTCAGCCGGTAGTTGAGCGGCCGGTTGATGATGACGCCGTACGGCCCGCCGCGCTGCGGGTGCGTCACCAGCACCACCGTCTCCTTGAAGTTGGGGTCGCGCAGGTCGCGCTTTGCCACGAGGAAGATGCCGTTCGCCGACATTTCGGCCGCCGAGGTGGCACCGCCACAGGCCACCACCGTGGTCATGACCAATATGGCGCGGCATAAGGTAATCATTGCGGCCGAAATGAAATTGGCGGATGCCAAGAGGATGCCTCAAAAGACCAAAGCGGGGCAAACCGCCCATCCCTGATCCTGTCAGGGATGAGGGCTTGGACGAAGCGGCAGCCAGGAATCAGAAGGCGGGGTTCCGCCCGTCGATGCCGATCTGTTGTTGCTCGATCAAGGAATTCGTCACCCGGTCCTAGTGACGAATTCCTCAGGTGACGCGACAGCCCGCGACGGTCGCCTTTCCGGGTTCCACGAGCCCGGGAGCCAGGACGCCGTTACGGATGGCGGTCATCTCGGCGAGGATCGCGACCGCGATCTCGGGCGGCGTCTTGCTGCCGATCTTCAGCCCCACCGGGCCGTGCAGGCGCTCGATCTCCTGCTGCGAGAGATCGAACTCGGCGAGCCGCTTGCGGCGCGCGTCGTTGTTCTTCTTCGAGCCGATCGCGCCGACATAGAACGCGGGCGACTTGAGCGCTTCGAGCAGCGCCATGTCGTCGAGCTTGGGATCGTGGGTGAGCGTCACCACCGCGCTGTGGCCGTCGAGGTTCATCTCGGTGACGATGTCATCGGGCATGCCCCGCTTCAGCTCCGCGCCCGGAACGTCCCAGGTATCGGCGTACTCCTCGCGCGGATCGCAGACCGTGACCTGGTAGTCGAGCGCCTGCGCAATCTGCGCCAGGTACTTCGAGAGCTGCCCCGCGCCGATGATGAGCAGCCGCCAGCGCGGACCGTGCACGGTGACGAGCGTGGCTCCGTCGAACGAGAGCTGGTCCGACCATTGCGCGGGCCCGATCGTCGCGCGACCCGATTCCATGTCGAGGCGCCGCATCACGAGCTCGTGGCGCTCGACGCGCGCGAGGAGCTCGTCAAGACCGCTGTCGTTCGTGAGGGGCTCGAGCACGAGCTCGAGCGTTCCGCCGCACGGGAGTCCAAAGCGCTTTGCCTCCTCCGCCGTGACGCCGTATTTGGTCGTCGCGGGCTTGTCCTTGACCAGCTCGCCGGAGCGCACCTGCGCGATCATATCGTCCTCGACGCAGCCGCCGGAGATGGAGCCCACCACCATGCCGTCGTCGCGGATCGCGGTGAGCGCGCCGATCGGCCGCGGCGCCGAGCCCCAAGTCTTGACGACGATCGCCATCACCACGCGGCGGCCGGCCTTCACCCAGTCGCACGCGCTTCTCAACACCTGCAGGTCTACGCTGTCCATGATAGTCCCGGAAAAGCCCGTTTCTTTACGGCCGAAACGAAAAGAGGTGTTTAGGTTAGTGCAAGGCGGCGCGGCGGGTCAAGCTGTCGCCGGGAAACGGTTGCGAATGCGGCATTCCTGGGCTAGCATGGTTTGAACAACCGCCATCTTCCCGCAACCGTTCCCGCGCGTTGCAGGATGAGCGGCGCGATCCGGCACATCGCCATCTGGAGGATTTCATGGGCGTCACCGTCTCGATGACCGTCAACGGAGCCAGGGTCAGCGCCGATCTCGATCCGCGCACGCTGCTGGTCCAGTTCCTGCGCGAGCACCTGCGGCTCACCGGCACGCACGTCGGCTGCGACACCGGCCAGTGCGGCGCCTGCACCGTGCACGTCGGCGGCCGGGCGGTGAAGTCGTGCCTCATCCTCGCCGCGCAGGCGGAGGGCGCGGAGGTGATGACGATCGAGGGCGTCAGCCGCGACGGGGAACTGCACCCGATGCAGGCCGCGTTCCGCGACCATCACGGCTTGCAATGCGGGTTCTGCACGCCGGGCATGGTGATGAATGCGATCGAGCTGGCGCAGAAGCATCCCAACCCGTCGGAAGAAACGGTACGCGCCGGGCTCGACGGCAATTACTGCCGCTGCACCGGCTACCACAACATCGTGAAAGCAGTGCAGGCCGGCGCCGCCGCCATGAAGCGCTGAGAGGAGACGACCGTGAATGCTCCCCTGATCGGAACCTCGGTTAAACGCAAGGAAGACTACCGGTTTCTCACCGGCGGCGGTCAATACACCGACGACGTGATGCTGCCGGGCCAGACCTGCGCCTGTTTCCTGCGCTCGCCGCACGCGCACGCAAGGATCAGGAGCGTGGACACGGAGAAAGCACGCTCCGCTCCCGGCGTGGTCGCGATTTTCACGGGCGACGATCTCGCCAAGGCCAAGGTGGGAGGGCTGCCCTGCGGCTGGCTCATCACCGGCGTCAACGGCCAGCCGATGAAGGAACCGCCGCACCCGCCGCTCGCGCAGGGCAAGGTGCGCTACGTCGGCGACCATGTGGCGGTCGTCATCGCCGAGACGCTCAACCAGGCGAAGGACGCGGCGGAACTCATCGAAGTGGACTACGAGGCGCTGCCGGCGGTGGTGAAAGTCGCGGACGCGCGCAAACCTGGCGCGCCCGCGGTGCACGACATCGCGCCCGACAATACGTGCTACGTGTGGGCGCTTGGCGACAAGGCCGCCGTGGACAAGGCCTTCGCCTCCGCGCAGCACGTCACCGCGCTCGAGTTCATCAACAACCGCCTCATCCCCAATGCGATCGAGCCGCGCGCCGCGGTGGCGAGCTACTCGCGCTCGGACGATTCCTACACGCTCTACGTCACCAGCCAGAATCCGCACGTCGCGCGGCTGCTGATGACGGCGTTCGTCCTGGGGCTGCCCGAGCACAAGGTTCGCGTGATCGCGCCCGATGTCGGCGGCGGCTTCGGCTCCAAGATCTACCTCTACGCCGAGGAAGTGGTCATCACGTGGGCGAGCAAGCAGATCAACCGGCCCGTCAAGTGGACGGCGGAGCGCTCGGAATCCTTCATGTCGGACGCGCACGGGCGGGACCATTTGACCAAGGCGGAGCTCGCGCTTGACAGGAACGGCAAGTTTCTCGCGATGCGCGTCACGACCACGGCGAACATGGGGGCGTACCTCTCCACGTTTGCATCCTGTATTCCGACCATCCTCTACGCCACGCTGCTCGCGGGCCAGTACACCACCCCTGCAATCTACTGCGAAGTGACCGCGGTGTTCACCAATACCGCGCCGGTGGACGCCTACCGCGGCGCGGGCCGCCCCGAGGCGACCTACGTGGTGGAGCGCCTCGTGGACACCGCGGCGCGCGAGCTGGGCATGGACCGCTCCGAAATCCGCCGCCGCAATTTCATCAAGGAGTTCCCGTACCAGACCCCCGTCGCGCTCCTCTACGACACCGGGAACTACGACGCCACGCTCACCGAGGCGCTCAAGCTTGCCGATGTCGCGGGTTTTGAGGCGCGGCGCCAGGAAGCCGAGAAACGCGGCAAGCTGCGGGGCCTCGGATACTCCACCTACATCGAAGCGTGCGGGATCGCGCCGTCCAACGTCGCCGGCTCGCTCGGCGCGAGAGCGGGCCTGTTCGAGGCGGGCGAGATCCGCGTGCACCCGACCGGCACGGTGACGGTGTTCACCGGCTCGCACAGCCACGGGCAGGGGCATGAAACGACTTTCGCGCAGGTGGTCGCCGACCGGCTTGGCATCCCGCTCGAGAACGTGGACATCGTGCACGGCGACACCGGCCGGATCCTCTTCGGCATGGGCACCTATGGCTCGCGCTCGATCGCGGTCGGCGGTACCGCGATCATGAAAGCGCTCGACAAGATCGTCGCCAAGGGCAAGAAGATCGCCGCGCATCTGCTGGAAGCCGCGGAAGCCGACATCGAATACGACCGCGGCACGTTCCGGGTCGCCGGCACCGACCGCAAGAAGACCATCGCCGAGGTCGCTTTCGCCGCCTACGTGCCGCACAACTATCCGCTCGACAAGCTCGAACCGGGATTGAACGAATCGGCGTTCTACGACCCGACCAACTTCACCTTCCCCGCCGGCAGCCACCTCTGCGAGGTCGAAATCGATCCCGAGACGGGGCACACCCGGATCGTCAACTTCACCGCGGTGGATGACTTTGGCAAGGTGATCAATCCGATGATCGTGGAAGGCCAGGTGCACGGCGGACTCGCGCAGGGCATCGGCCAGGCACTGCTCGAAGCCTGCGTTTATGACCCCGAGAGCGGGCAGCTCTTGACCGGCACTTATATGGACTACGCGCTGCCGCGGGCTGACGACTTGCCCTCGTTCAAGGTCGGGACCCAGGAGACGCCATGCACGCACAATCCGCTCGGCGTGAAGGGCTGCGGCGAGGCCGGCGCGATCGGCGCGCCGGCGGCTGTGATCAACGCCATTGTGGATGCGCTGGCGCCGCTCGGCGTGCGCGACGTCGAAATGCCGGCCACGCCCGAGCGCGTGTGGCGCGCGATCCGGGCGGCAAAAGCGAAGAAATAGGAGACGATCATGCATGCCTTCAGCTACCACCGCCCTGCGACGCTCAAGGAAGCGGTTTCGCTGCTGCGCAAGGTCGAGAATGCGAAGTTGCTCGCCGGCGGGCAGAGCCTGATCCCGGTGTTGAAGCTCCGGCTCGCCAGCCCCGCCGCGATGATCGATCTCGGCGCCATCGAGGAAATGCGCGGCATCAAGCTCGAGGGAGAGACGCTCACCATCGGCGCGCTCACCCGCCATGCCGAGGTCGCGGCATCGAAGGACGTCGCGATCGGCATACCCGCGCTGGCGCGCCTTGCCGACGGAATCGGCGACCGGCAGGTGCGCAACCAGGGCACCCTCGGCGGTGCCCTCGCCAACAACGACCCCGCGGCCGATTATCCGGCGGCGGTGCTCGGCCTGGGCGCCACCGTCAACACCAACAAGCGCGCCATCGGCGCCGACAGGTTCTTTACGGGTCTCTTCGAGACCGTGCTGAAGCCAGGCGAGATCATCACCTCGGTCGCCTTTCCGCTTGCCAACCGCGCCGCCTACGCCAAGTTCAGGAATCCCGCCTCGCGCTTCGCCATCGTCGGCGTATTCGTGAGCGAAGCCGCCGGCAATGTGCGCGTCGCGGTCACCGGGGCGGCGCCCTGCGTGTTCCGCGTGAAGGCGATGGAGAGGAAACTCGCCGAGAAATTCGCGCCCGACTCGATCGCCCGGGTGCGCGTGCCGCCGGACAACCTCAGCTCCGACATCCACGCCAGCGCCGAATATCGCGCGCATCTGGTCACGGTGATGGCGCAGCGCGCGGTCGAGGCCGCCCTCGCCAGCAAGTAGAACATAGCCGCCAAGACGCCAAGGCGCCAAGAAAACAGGAAAAGAAAATAAAAACAGCATGTTACGTCGACAAACCCACACCTAGAAGCGCGTCGCGGGCAAGCTTCAACATGCATGACTGATCGACTCCCGTCCTGGCGTTTGCGCGAGTTTTCGTTTGGCGGCTGTTTGCCGTTTTGACTTCTCGTTCCGCCATTCTTGGGTTCTTGGCGTCTTGGCGGCTAATATTCGTTTGTGACCGCATCGACGAATTCGATAGATGAAACACTCGCGCTGCTGCGCGCGAACGACTACATCCCCGAGCGCAGCCTCGCGACCGCGCTCTTTCTCGCGCTCAAGATGGAGCGCCCGCTGTTCCTTGAGGGCGAGGCAGGCGTGGGCAAGACCGAGATTGCGAACGTGCTCGCGCGCGCGCTCGGCCGTGAGCTGGTGCGATTGCAGTGCTACGAGGGCCTCGACATCGCATCTGCGGTCTATGAATGGAACTATCCGCGCCAGATGCTGGAAATCCGCATGGCGGAAGGCTCCGGCCAGTCCGCGCGCCAGCAGCTTGAATCGAATATCTTCTCCGCGAAGTTTTTGATCAAGCGGCCGCTGCTGGAAGCGCTGGATCCCGGCCACGCCGCACCGCCGGTACTGTTAATTGACGAGCTCGACCGCACCGACGAGCCGTTCGAGGCCTACCTGCTGGAAGTGCTGTCCGACTGGCAGGTGAGCATCCCCGAGATTGGCACCATCAAGGCGCGGCAGCCGCCGATCGTGGTGATCACCTCCAACCGCACGCGCGAGATCCACGATGCGGTCAAGCGCCGCTGCCTCTACCATTGGGTCAACTATCCGGACGCGCAACGCGAGCTGGAGATCGTGCGCTGCAAGGCGCCGGACGCGCCCGAGGTGCTGTCGCGCCAGGTGGTCGCCTTCGTGCAGAAGCTGCGCGGCATGGATCTCTTCAAGCTGCCGGGCGTCGCCGAAACCATAGACTGGTGCACGGCGCTCACCGCGCTAGATGCCGTCGCGCTCGACCCCGAAACCGTGGACAACACTCTCGGCGTGCTGCTCAAGTACCAGGACGACATCGTCAGGGTGCGCGGAGCCGAGGCAGCGCGGCTCGTCACCGAGGCCCGCGCCGTAGCCGCCGCCTCGTAAGTGCCGCAGCTGCAATGAGCACCCCTTCGTTCTTCAAGCGCCTCATTGGAAAATTCGTCCATCCCTCGGAGACAGCGCGCGCCAGCCGCACAGCTCGCAAGGCGGTCGAATTGTGCCACGCCCTGCTCTCCGAGCGTGGCGAAGTCTCGGGCGCGGCGCTGGCGCGCGAAGTGCTGGCCGAGTACGAGCGGCTGCCCGAGGCGGCATCCTTGCCGTTCTTCGACCTGCTGGTATCGGAGTTCTCGCCGGATCCAAACGAGATCGCCGGCGCGGCCGACGCCTACCGCGACGATTCCTCGCCGGAGAATCTGATCCGGCTCCAACACGCTGTCGAACCGCCGCGCCAGGAACTGTTCCGGCGACTGAACATGGCGCCGGGCGGCACCGCAGCGCTGATTGCCATGCGCCGGCGCGTGCTGCTCAGTTTAGGCACGAACCCCCACTGGACGGGTATCAACGCGGATCTGGCCCACCTGTTCGACTCGTGGTTCAACCGCGGTTTCCTCACGCTCCAGCGCATCGACTGGCACACGCCGGCCATCGTTCTCGAAAAGCTCATCCATTACGAGGCGGTCCACGAGATTACCGGCTGGAACGACCTGCGGCGGCGACTCGAAGCCGACCGGCGCTGCTTCGCGTTTTTCCACGCGGCGCTGCCGGATGAGCCGCTAATTTTCATCGAGGTCGCCCTCACCCGCGGCATCAGTAGCGCGGCGCAGCCGCTGCTCGATCCCGACACTCCGGTCGCCGACCCCGCGCGCGCCGACTGCGCCGTCTTCTACTCGATCACCAACTGCCAGGAGGGATTGCGCGGCATCTCGTTCGGCAATCTGCTCATCAAGCAGGTGGTGGAGGAACTCGGCCGTGAATTTCCGCGCATCCACCGCTACGCCACGCTCTCCCCAGTCCCGGGCCTTTGTGCATGGCTGCGGAGTGTCGAGCACGAAATCGCGCAGCTCGCCGACGGCCCGGCGCTGCTGGCGGAACTCGCCCGCTTGCAGGCGGCCGACTGGCCCCATGATCCCGCGAGCGCCATCCGCCTGCAGCCGTTGCTCATGCGGCTGTGCGCCTATTACCTGCTCGAAGCCAAGAAGGACGGGGAGCCGGTCGATCCTGTCGCACGCTTCCATCTCGGCAACGGCGCGCGGCTCGAGCGCCTGAACTGGCTGGCCAATGTCTCCACGCACGGCATGCAGCGTTCAGCGGGCCTGATGGTCAATTACGAGTACCGGCTGGCCGAAGTCGAGGACAACCACGAAGCCTTCGTGAAAGAGCAGCGCATCCCCGTGTCCCATGAACTGCGCAAGCTGGCGCGCGAGTGTCCGCTGTCCAGGCAAGCGGCCGAAGCATGAACACCGCGAACATTACGCAGTCCGCCGCCGCCGGCCGCCTTGCTGAAAACGTCATGCACTTCGCACGCGTGCTGCGCGGAGCCGGGCTCGCGGTCGGTCCCGACCGGGTGATAGACGCGTTGAACGCACTGCAGGTCGCGGGCGTCGCGCGCCGCGACGATTTCTACTGGACGCTCGCCGCGGTGTTCATCGACCGCCATGACCAGCTTGCGTTGTTCGACAGCGCGTTCCGTATATTCTGGCGTGACCCCGAGCTCGCCGCGCGCTTGCTGCGCCTGCCGCCCGTGCGGGGCCGGATTGCGCCGGAGCGTCGCGAGTCGCAGATCCCCGAGCGCTTGGCGCAGGTACTGCTGCCGCAACGCCGTACGCGGGATGGCGCGCCGGCGGTCGAGCGCATCACCTTCGATGCCGCCCTCACCTTCTCGGCGCGCGAGTCGCTGCACGCCATGGATTTCGAAAGCATGACGAACGAGGAGCTCGCCGCCGCGCGCGCCGCGATCGCAGAGTTTAAGCTGAGGCTCCCCGAGGTGCCGACCCGGCGCTATGCACCGGACGCACGCGGGGCCCGCATCGACCTGCGGGCCAGCCTGCGCGCGAGCTTGAGAGACGGCGGGGCCACCATTCCGCTGAAACGCCGCTCCGCGGCCTGGCGCACGCCGCCGCTGGTGGTGCTTTGCGACATCTCCGGCTCGATGAACCGCTACACGCGCATGTTCCTCCACTTCGTGCACGCGGTGACCAACGACCGCGACCGGGTGCACGCGCTTACCTTCGGCACGCGGCTTACGAATGTCACGCGCCATCTGAGGTATCGCGATGCCGACGTCGCGCTGGCACAGGTGAGCCGCGCGGTAAAGGACTGGTCGGGCGGAACACGAATCGGAGCATGCCTGAAGGAGTTCAACGTGAAGTGGTCGCGCCGGCTGCTCGGGCAGGGCGCGGTGGTGGTGCTGATCAGCGACGGGCTCGACTGCGACGCCGGAGCGGACCTCGCGCGGCAGATGCAACGGCTGCACAAGTCCTGCCGCAGCTTGATCTGGCTCAATCCCCTGCTGCGCTACGAGAACTTCGAGGCGAGGCCCGCCGGCATCAAGGCGATGCTGCCACACGTGGACGAGTTTCTGCCGGCGCACAATCTGCAGAGCCTTGCGGAGCTTGCCGCGGTGCTCGCGCGTCCGGGCGAGCCTGCAGCCCGCTTCAGGGATGAAGGGGCACCCGCATGGAGATGACCGGGGAGCAGATTATCCCCTTGCCGCAGAGCGCCACTTGGGACGCGCTCAAAGATCCGGCCATACTCAAGGACTGCATCCCCGGCTGCGAGACGATCGAGCAGCTCTCCGATACCGAGTATCAGCTGACCATGACCGCCAAGGTCGGACCGGTCAACGCGAAATTCAAGGGCAGGATGACCCTGTCCGATGTCGCTCCGCCGCACTCCTACACCCTGCTGTTTGAAGGTCAGGGCGGCGTTGCCGGTTTCGCCAGGGGCCAGGCGAGCGTGTTGCTCACGCCGTGGGACGCGGGCACGCGGCTCGCCTACACCGCGAAAGCCACCGTCGGCGGCAAGCTGGCGCAGGTCGGCTCACGATTGATAGACGGCGTGGCGAAGAAGATGGCCGAGCAGTTCTTCACCGCCTTCAACGAGCGCGTGAGCGGCACGCCCGATGCCGCGTGTTAGCGCCAAGAGCTATAGCCGCCGATGGACGCCGATGGACGCCGATAACTTCAAAAAACAGCCAGGGAGAACAGAGAGAGAGCGAATTCAGGCTCTCGCCGCAAGCGGCGCGGTCAGTACGACCTCAACGCCACCCGCAGGAGAATGAATCCCTGCGGATGAAGTACGTGTGCACATGCCAGGACTTGGGAAGATCTCGCACGTGCGCGTAAGCGGGCGTGCCCGTGTGCCAACCCACGCCGCAAGAACAGGGCCGATACTCCGGAGCAGTTGACTCGGATTTCTTGCCGCAGCGATAGCAAACATAGACCGGAATCATTGTTACAACCCCCAATTATTCAGACGCTTTCAGGAGACCCGTCCAGGGAACAGCAAGAACTGTTCCTGCCGCGTCGCGCGCGGTC
The DNA here is from genome assembly GCA_023266245.1 of Betaproteobacteria bacterium. Lineage (GTDB taxonomy): Bacteria > Pseudomonadota > Gammaproteobacteria > Burkholderiales > SG8-41 > SG8-41. Next base: position 10,194 of record JAHFRO010000070.1, read on the forward strand.
CACTGGCGAACGCGGGGTTGAGAAGGCCGGTTTAGGGCTCTCTGGGGTTCCGGGTGAACGCAGCCTGTCGACGGGTCGACGGGGTTTGACGAACTTCTGACGCCACATGCAATTCCGCGATCCCTTGTGGGAACAGCGATCGCGAGACGGAAAGAAACGGCCGGCTGTTTCCAGCCGGCCACAGGTTGTTCCTCTTATAACTCGGTCTCTCTGCGACCTCTGTGATCTCTGTGCCCTCTGTGGCTATATGGTCTTGGGGTTATCGGCGTTAATCGGCGTTCATCTGCGGTTACAATTACTTTTCAGGCCGTTGTCGGATCAAATTGGGAGAATGCAATGCTGAAAATCTGGGGACGCACGAACTCGATCAACGTACAGAAGGTGCTGTGGACCTGCGCCGAGCTCAATCTCAAGTACGACCGCGTTGACGCCGGCATGCAATTCGGCGTGAACAACACTCCCGAATATCTGGCGATGAACCCCAACGGGCTGGTGCCGACCATCGAAGACGACGGCTTCAACCTGTGGGAATCGCACGCCATCGTGCGTTACCTCGCGCGCAAGCACGGCGCGGGCACCTTGTGGCCATCGGATCCCAAGGTGTGCGCGGACGCCGACCGCTGGATGGAGTGGTACTCGACCACGCTGTGGGGAAACCTGCGGCCGGTATTCTGGAACCTGGTGCGCGTGGCGCCGGAAAAGCGCGACATGGCTTTGGTGGAAGAGTCCCGCAAGAAGCTCGCCGGAAACTTCGACATCGTCAACAAGCATCTCGCCGGCCGCCCGTACCTGGCGGGCTCCTCGCTCACCATGGGCGACATCCCGATGGGGGTCGCGGTGCACCGTTGGTTCCTGCTGCCGATCGAACGGCCGAAATATCCAAACCTTGAAGGGTATTACGAGCGCCTCAAGCGGCGCCCGGGCTTCGCGGAGCACTGCGCCGGCCCGCTGAGCTGAGCGGCGCATTCGTGACTGGTGCACCGTTCACTGTTCACCGTTCACTGTTCACCGACTTTAGTCGCCGGTCGGAGAGATCTGGAACTCGAGCACCGAGTTCGTGCGCGACAGCGTTTCCGCGAGCCGCTGCGCATGCTGCGGAGAGCGCGCGCGGATCACCATCTGGTACTCGAAGAACCCGCCCTCCACACTGCCCCTGTAACTCGGATTGGCGATAGTGAAGCCGTGGTCGGTGATGAAGCGGCGGAACTCCAGCTCCGGCATCGCCGCGTCGCGCGGAAATTTCACCTGCAGCTGGGCGTAGAACTCCCCAGGCAATTTGACTTCGATCCAGCGGAACAGGGAGAGGGTGCCGAGCGTGATCAGCGTGGTGACCGCCAGCGGAAAATAGAAACCGATGCCGGCGAGGATGCCGATTGCGGCCGTGATCCAGATCGAGGCCGCGGTGGTAAGCCCTCTCACCGTCAGGCCTTCCTTGAAGATCACGCCGGCGCCGAGAAAGCCGATGCCGGTCATGATGCC
>JAHFRO010000223.1 GCA_023266245.1 Betaproteobacteria bacterium
ATCGAACAGCGAATCGGTCTTCGAGGCGCGGCCGACCACCATCACCGTTCCCTTGTAGAGCTTTGCCCGTACCGTGCCGTTGACGTACTCCTGCGTGTGGTCGATCAGCGCCTGCAGCGCGCGCCGCTCGGGGCTCCACCAGTAGCCGTTGTAGACGAGCCGCGCGTAGCGCGGCATGAGGTCGTCCTTGAGCGCGAGCGCCTCGCGGTCGAGCGTGACCGACTCGATGGCGCGGTGCGCTTTCAGCATGAGGGTGCCGCCCGGGGTCTCGTAGCAGCCGCGCGACTTCATGCCGACGTAGCGGTTTTCCACGACGTCGAGGCGGCCTACGCCGTGCCTGCCGCCGAGGCGGTTCAATTCGGTGAGCACCTGTGCCGGGGTCATTTTTTTCCCGTTGACCGCGACTATGTCCCCGCCGCGGTATTCGAGTTTCACGTACTCCGGCTTGTTGGGCGCCTTTTCCGGCGAAACCGTGATGCGCCACATGGATTCCTCGGGCTCGTGGTTCGGGTCCTCGAGGATGCCGCCTTCGTACGAGATGTGCAGCAGATTGGCGTCCATCGAGTACGGCGCGCCTCCGCCTTTCTTCTTCCCGCCTTCGACCGGGATGCCGTGCTTTTGGGCGTACTTGAGCAGCTTCTCGCGCGACGTGAGGTTCCACTCGCGCCAGGGGGCGATGACGCGGATGTCGGGTTCGAGCGCGTAATAACCGAGCTCGAAGCGCACCTGGTCGTTGCCCTTGCCGGTGGCGCCGTGGGCGACGGCGTCCGCCTTCACTTTGCGCGCGATCTCGATCTGGCGCTTGGCGATCAGCGGCCGCGCGATCGAGGTGCCGAGCAGGTACTCGCCTTCGTACTGGGCGTTGGCGCGGAACATCGGGTACACGAAGTCGCGCACGAATTCCTCGCGCAGGTCGTCGATGAAGATCTCCTTCACGCCGAACTGTTTCGCCTTGGCGCGGGCGGGCTCGAGCTCTTCACCCTGGCCGATGTCGGCGGTGAAGGTCACCACTTCGCACTTGTAGGTGTCCTGCAGCCACTTGAGGATCACCGAGGTGTCGAGCCCGCCGGAGTAGGCGAGCACCACTTTTCTCACTTTAGCCATTTGTTTCCTGACTCAAATTAGCCGCCAAGACGCCAAGAGCGCCAAGTAAGGCAAAACAGCATCAACAGTAAGTGCAACAACAGCCATGTAACGCGCTTAGGCGCGGCAAGCTCGTTGGGGTAGGGCAATCATGCTTCTAGCTATCGAATTTCTTGGCGTCCTTGGCGCCTTGGCGGCTAATCTACGTTGACCACAGTTCGCCCTGCGTTTTGATTCGTCCCAGCAGCAGGTATTCCATCAATGCCTTCTGCGTATGGAGCCGATTTTCGGCCTCGTCCCACACCACGCTCTGCTGCCCATCAATCACGTCGGCATCCACTTCCTCGCCGCGGTGCGCCGGCAGGCAGTGCATGAACAGCGCGTCCTTTCTGGCGACGCGCATCATCTCGGTATCCACCCGCCAGTCCTCGAAGTCGCGCTTGCGCTCGGCGTCCTCGGCCTCGTCGCCCATGCTGGTCCACACGTCGGTAGTGATGAGGTCCGCGCCCCTTGCCGCCTGCATCGGGTCCTCAAACTCCTCGTAGTGATCGGTGCCGTAGAGCCCGGCGCGTTCGGGCTCGACCTCGTAGCCCGGCGGGGTCGAAACGTGCACGTTGAAGTCGAACACCTCCGCCGCCTGCAGCCAGGTGTTGCAGACGTTGTTGGAATCACCGATCCACGCCACGGTCTTGCCGGTGATGCTGCCGCGGTGTTCGACGAAGGTGTAGATGTCGCCCAGGATCTGGCACGGGTGGTACTCGTTGGTGAGCCCGTTGATGACCGGCACCCGCGAGTGTGCGGCGAAACGCTCGATGATCGTCTGCTCGAAGGTGCGGATCATCACGATGTCCACCATGCGCGTTAGCACGCGCGCGACGTCCTCGATCGGCTCGCCGCGGCCCATCTGGGTATCGCGCGTCATCAACGTGATCACCGAGCCGCCGAGCTGGTGCATGCCGGCCTCGAAGGAGACCCGCGTGCGCGTGGAATGCTTTTCGAACACCATGGCGAGCGTGCGATCGCGCAGCGGCTGGTACGGCACGTAGCGCTTGAACATGTCCTTGATCCAGCGCGTGCGCTCGAACACGTATTCGTACTCGTGCCGGCTGAAGTCCTTGAACTGCAAATAGTGCCGAACTTGCATGGGGGCGTCACCCATGATCTCGCCTCGCTCACGCCGTCTGGGCGGCGGGCTGATCGGCGTTCTGCCTGGACAGGAATTCGGTGATGAGCGGGGTGAGCGTCGCGACCAGCAGCTCGGCCTGCTCCCCGGTGAAGACGAGCGGAGGCAGCATCCGGATCACGTTGTCCACAGTTACATTGATAAGGAGTCCGCGCTCCAGCGCCTGCTGCACCAGCTCTCCGCATGCATAATCGAGCTCGATGCCGATCATCAACCCTTTGCCGCGGATCTCCTTGACACCTTTCGTCCCCGCAAGCCGCTGCGCGAGCTCGCCACGGATGAAGTCGCCGATCTTCACCGCGTTTTCCATCAGCCGCTCGTCCTCGATGATGGCGAGGGTGGCGAGCGCCGCGGCGCACGCGAGCGGATTGCCGCCGAAGGTGGAGCCGTGGCTGCCGGACTTGAACAGCTGCGCCGCGGCGCCGGCCGCGAGACAGGCGCCGATCGGCACGCCGTTACCGAGGCCTTTCGCGAGGGTCATCACGTCGGGCCTGGCGCCGGCGTGCTGGAACGCGAACCATTTGCCGGTGCGTCCGGTGCCGCTCTGCACTTCATCGAGCATCAGCAGCCAGCCTTGCGCGTCGCAGATCTCGCGCAGCCCCTGCAGGTAATTGTCAGCGCAGACGTTCACCCCGCCTTCGCCCTGCAGCAGCTCGACCAGCACCGCCACCACGTTGCGGTTGTTCTCCGCCACGCGTTTTACCGCGGCGAGATCGTCGAACGGCACCCGCACGAAGCCCGCGACCAGCGGCTCGAACCCGGCTTGCACCTTGCGGCTGCCGGTGGCGGAGAGCGTCGCGATAGTGCGCCCGTGGAACGCCTTCTCCAATACCACGATGGCGGGTGCCTCGATGTCCTTGCTGTGGCCGTAGAGACGCGCGAGCTTGATCGCCGCTTCGTTCGCTTCGCAGCCCGAGTTGCAGAAGAACACGTTGTCCATGCCGGAAATGGCGGCAAGCCGGTCGGCGAGCTTCTCCTGCAGCGTGATCTCGTAGAGGTTGGAGGTATGGATGAGCCCGCCTATCTGCTCGCGCAGCGCGGCCACGAACCTGGGGTGGCCGTGGCCGAGACCGCACACCGCCACCCCCGCCATGGCGTCGAGGTAGCGCCTGCCGTTCGTGTCCCACAGCCAGCAGCCCTCGCCGCGCACGAAGGCGACGGGCAGCCTGGCGTAGGTGTTCATCACGTGCGACATAAGAGTCAATACCCAAAAAGCACACGGCGGCAATTGGATGCCGCCGTGATCTCAAGGCGTATTTTTAGCCCATAAGCACCCGCAGCGCAAGCGGAATGTGCACTGGCAGGAGCCGGCGCGAGCTGTCATGCAAGCGTCATCGGGTCAGGTGATGCTCCTGTAGTAAACTCTCGCTCTCCAATCATGTTCGACGGGTCACCGGAAATCGTAATCCAGGGCGTCACCGAAACCGGACAGGCGTTCCGTCCGAGCGACTGGGCGGAGCGGCTGTGCGGGATGATGTCCGTGTTCGGGGAAGACCGGCACCTCAGCTACTCGCCCTACCTGAAGCCGATCATGGCGGGCGGCGGGCGTTGCGTGGTGGTCGACCGCAGGCTGGAGGAGCTGGACCCCGCGGCGTTCACGTTCCTGATGGGATTCGCCCGAGACAACGAGCTGAAACTGAGGCCGGGCCGCAAGCAGAAGCGGCCGGAGGACATCTGGCCGCAGCTTCCCGGCGAGGCGGTCGCCCCGGCTCCCGCGTGACGCCGGCAACGCGTCACGCCATGGCTTTGATC
>JAHFRO010000224.1:0-1861 GCA_023266245.1 Betaproteobacteria bacterium
CCTGGCGCTGCAGGATATTGGAGAACTCTTCCATGAAGGAGTCGAAGCGCGTGGCAAGCCGGTTGATGTCGCCGGCGAAGCGGTTGTAAGCGACCACCGCGGGAATCGCCGCAAACAGGCCCATGGCGGTCGCGATCAGCGCCTCCGCGATGCCGGGCGCGACGTGCCCGAGCGTCGCCTGCGCGACGTTGGCGAGGCTGCGGAACGAATTCATGATCCCCCACACCGTGCCGAACAGCCCGACGTAGGGGCTCACCGACCCAACCGAGGCGAGGAACGACAAGTACGACTCGAGCCGCTCCATCTCGCGCTGATAGGTCGCGCGCATCGCGCGGCGCGTGCCGTCCATCACGACCGCCACATCCATTCCCGGCTGTTTGCGCAGCTTGGCGAACTCGCGAAAGCCCGCCTCGAAAATGCGCTCGAGGCCGCCCGCGGAGTTGCGTGAGTTGACCGCGCGCTGGTAGAGCTCGTTGAGATCGGAGCCGGTCCAGAATTCCTTTTCGAACTGGTCGGCGAGCCACGTGGCGCGCTTGATGATGAAGATCTTGAGGAAGATGTAATACCAGGAGAACACCGAGGCGAGCAGCAGCGCCAGCATCACCAGCTGCACCAGCACGCTCGCGCCGGTGATGAGGCCGATGATCGACAAGTCGTGGGTGACGGTCGGGTTCACGATTGGCTTCCTATTCCGGCCATGACGGTCTTCGGTATTCTAACGGGCTTGTCGGTGTCTTCGTAATAAACGCGGACCGGCCAAACGAAAGTTTCACGTTTAAGGTTTAAGGTTCCAAGTTTCGATTTTAGGAACGTGCTTGTGCTTCAAACGGGGTCGACCTCAACCTGAAACTTTAGACTTGAAACCTGAAACTAGCTTTTGTCTTCCCACAGATCGGGCGTGCCGGCGCGGGCGGGCTGCGCCAGCCCGAAGTGATCGTAGGCGGAAACGGTGGCCATGCGGCCGCGTTGCGTGCGCTGCAGGTAGCCCTGCTGGATCAAGTACGGCTCGAGCACGTCCTCGATGGTGTCGCGCTCCTCTCCGATCGCCGCGGCGAGATTGTCCACTCCGACGGGGCCGCCGCTGAATTTCTCGATCACCGCGAGCAGAAGCTTGCGGTCCATCACGTCGAGGCCCACCGGGTCCACATCGAGCATCTTCAGCGCCGCGTCTGCCACCTCGTGCGTCACCTTGCCCTCGGCCTTGACCTCGGCGTAGTCGCGCACGCGGCGCAGCAGGCGGTTGGCGACGCGCGGCGTGCCGCGAGAGCGGCCGGCGATCTCGCGTGCGCCGTCCGCGTTTACCTCGATCTTGAGCAGCTTCGCCGAGCGCTGCACGATGCGCATCAGTTCCTCGGCCGAGTAGAACTCGAGCCGCGCCACGATGCCGAAGCGGTCGCGCAGCGGATTGGTCAGCATGCCGGCGCGGGTGGTGGCGCCGATCAGCGTGAACGGGGGCAGGTCGAGCTTGACCGAGCGCGCGGCCGGGCCTTCGCCGATCATGATGTCGATCTGGAACTCCTCGAGCGCGGGATAGAGTATCTCCTCCACCACGGGACTGAGCCGGTGTATCTCGTCAATGAAAAGGACGTCGTTGGGCTCGAGATTGGTGAGGATCGCGGCGAGATCGCCCGGGCGCTCCAGCACCGGACCCGAAGTGTGGCGCAGGTTCACGCCGATCTCGCGCGCGAGGATGTGGGCGAGCGTGGTTTTTCCCAGTCCCGGCGGGCCGAACAGCAGCACGTGATCGAGCGCCTCGCGGCGCTTGCGCGCCGCCTCGATGAACACCGCGAACTGGCCGCGGATCTTCTCCTGGCCGATGTACTCCTCGAGCAGCTTGGGACGCAGCGTCCGCTCGAAGGCT
>JAHFRO010000224.1:1961-4015 GCA_023266245.1 Betaproteobacteria bacterium
GTGATCGAGCGCCTCGCGGCGCTTGCGCGCCGCCTCGATGAACACCGCGAACTGGCCGCGGATCTTCTCCTGGCCGATGTACTCCTCGAGCAGCTTGGGACGCAGCGTCCGCTCGAAGGCTTCTTCCTGCGGCGAGGCGGGCGCGGCGGCGATGAGGCGATCGGTTTCGATCATTCAGAACCCGTGATGGGTGATGAGTAACGGGTGATGGGTTAAAAGCGTCCGCGAAGCCTCGCGACTGGTCTTACTCCTCACTCCTCACTCCTCACTCCTCACTGCTTCGAAAGAAGCTTCAACGCCTGTCTGATGCCGTCGGCTACGTTGAGCCCGGACGGCAACTGCTTGATCGCCCAACCGACTTCGCGGTCATTATAGCCCAGCGCAACGAGCGCATTCGCGATGTCGCCGGCGCGTCCGTCGCCGCTCGCCGCAGCAGGCGTCGCGAGCGCGGCGGCGTCGAGCTTGTCGCGCAATTCGAGCAGCAGGCGCTCGGCGGTTTTCTTGCCGATGCCGGGGACCTTGACGAGCCTGCCGCTGTCCTGCGCGGTGACCGCCTCGCGCAGATCGGCGACGGAAAGTCCCGAGAGCACGGAGAGCGCGGTGCGAGCGCCCACGCCCGAAATTTTGAGCAGCTGCCGGAACGCATGGCGCTCAGCTTCGGTAGCGAAGCCATAGAGCTGGTGCGCGTCCTCGCGCACCACGAGGTGGGTGTGGAGCGAGACTTCGGCGCCGGTCGCGGGCAGCTGATAGAAGGTGCTCATCGGCACGTCGAGCTCGTAGCCCACGCCCTGCACGTCCACGATGATCTGGGGCGGACGCTTCTCGACCAGCTTGCCGTGGATCCGCCCGATCATTCAAAACCACCATCAGCCGCAGATGAACGCCGATAAACGCCGATGAAAACCGAAACACCTTTCACCGCCAAGGACGCCAAGAACGCCAAGGAAAAACAAAACCGACTCAAAGCGGAAAAGTGCCTCTTTTTCACTCCCTTTGCGTCCTTCGCGTGGCCTCTGCGACCTTTGCGTTAAGGCTTTTGGGGTTGATCTTATCTGCGTCCATCTGCGTTCATCGGCGGTTACATCGGGTTTCTAAACGAGTCTCCCCTTCTTCATGCGGTAACCGGCGGTGGCGATCCGGCCCAATCCCTGGCCGCCGTGCGCATGGCAGATCGCGCACGCCAGCGCATCCGCCGCGTCGGGGCTGGGGTTGCCGCCGAGCTTGAGCAGGCGCCGCACCATTTCCTGCACCTGCTCCTTGCGCGCGTGGCCGTTGCCCACCACCGCCTGCTTCACCTGCAGCGCAGTGTACTCCGCCACCGGCAGCCCGTGCATCACTGCGGCGCAGATCGCGGTGCCGCGCGCCTGCCCGAGCAGCAGCGTGGTCTGCGGGTTGGCGTTGACAAACACTTTTTCGAGGGCCACCTGCTGCGGCTCGCAGGCAGCGATCACTTCGTTCAGGCCGTCGAGGATGGTCTTGAGACGCTGGGCGAGCTCGGCGTTGGGCGTCTTGATGCGGCCGCTGGTGACGTAGGAGAGCTTTTGCCCGGTTTTATCGAGAACTCCAAACCCGGTGACGACGAGCCCCGGGTCGATGCCGAGGATCCGCACCCGCGGATCCGGTGAGGCGTAAGGAGTGAGGCGTGAGGCGGGATTCATTCCTGCACGCCCGATTTGCGGTGTGAGTTGATCAAGCCTCCGATCAGTCCAAAAACCCGATCGATCTGAATTTCGACTTCATCTGTGCCACTGGCGTAGCCGAGTTCTTTGGATAGCACAAGGTAAGTGTCAAGCTCGGAAAGGGACCCCCTGGCGACAACGAGGTATTGCAACAGCTCTTTGGCACTGTTGCGCCCCATGCCTTCCGCAATGTTTGCGGGCACCGATACCACGGCGCGCCGCATTTGGCTGGTCAGCCCGTAGAGTTCGCTGTTAGGAAAAGTTTCGGTCAAGCGGTAAATCGCTTTGACGAGCGCGACACCTTGTTGCCAAGCCAGAAGGTCATGGTGCTTTCGTTTCACCTGTCACTCTTCCGGTTTCCCGCCTAACTCCTCA
>JAHFRO010000225.1 GCA_023266245.1 Betaproteobacteria bacterium
GCTCAAGCACATCGAGCAACGCGTGCGCGTGCTCACGACCACCTGCTTGAAGCTGCTCAAGGCGGCGGGACTGAAGACCCTTACGCCGGAGGCGTGGGAAGAGCGCGCCCAGATCGTCAACGTGCTGGTACCGAACGCCGCGGAACTCATGGAGCGGCTGAAGGAGAAACATCGCGTCGTCACCAACGTCAAGGACGACGCGCTCCGGCTATCGATGAGCTTCTTCAACAACGAAGAGGATCTGGAGCGTGCGGTGTACGCGCTAAGGCGCGAGCTCGCCGGGAAACCTGCTCCCGCGCGGCCTTTGCCCGCGGCGGCTTCAGTGCTGGACGTCGGCCCGGATTGAACCTTGGGGGACAGACCGCTAAGGACTTCTCCAACAACTTCTTAGTGGTCTGTCCCCTAAGAAAAACGACGTTGAGGATGAGATAGGGTCAGACTCGACCTGAAAATCCGTGAGTCGTGAATCGTGAGCCGTGATTCGAACCTGACTAACCAGGCCGGTTTTGAATCTTGTAAATCCTGTTAATCCGGTCTATTTTGGTTTTGACTTTATTGGCGATCATCGGCGGCGAGACCTGAGGGATGAGGAACTGGCTCGTCACTTCGTCACCGCGTCACCGGTCTTAGCTGGAAGGCAGCGGGGTAGGCGGGAGATCTCAGTCTGTCCTCTATTACTCTTGCCCTATTACTCCTGTTTGGGCGATTACTTCCGCTTCCCCGGTGCTTCGAGGCCTGCGAGTTGAAGCCAGAGCTGCCGTGGCGAGATGATGGGAAGGTTGCCGATTGTTTGAAGATCGAGCAGTTCCTTATCACCGGTAACGAACACATCGGCTTTCCCGGCGATGGCGCAGGCAAGGATGGGAATATCGTCGGCGTCCTTGATCGGAATGGAAGGCGGCTTCTGCGATTCAATCACCCGACCTTCCGTTTTCAACAGGCCGAGAAATCCACCGACGACCGGCTCGGGCAGGCGGAATTTGTCAGCGAGGACTCGTTCGAGCTCCTGTAGTAGCGGCTGGCATGTCAGCAGCTCGTGGTCATGAATGACGCTCTCCAGCAGCTCGCTGCAGAGGCCGCGTGTGGCGATACTGCTCGCGAGAACATTCGTGTCGAGGAAAATCCTCACGAGACGTTGCGGAATACGTCCTCGTCCGTTAGATAGCCCGCGGCCGCCGCGTAGGGCATGGCTTCGCGGCGAAGCGCCCGGAATTTCTGAATGGCCAGTTGCCGGCGCAGCGCTTCGCGCGCGACTTCACTCTTGGTGCGGCCGGTTTGCTTGGCGAGGCGCGCAAGTTCGCGGTCAAGCTTGTCGTCGAGACGTATCGTCAGGGTACCCATGGATGCACCTTTGAATGAGGCTGTAAGACATTGTAACACGTTTAGTCGACTCACGACTCACGATTCACGACTCACGGCCTCTCGAATCCTGCCGGGCGCGCCAGACAACTCAAACGGTTAGGCGCGAAACGCCTCGTCGTTGAAATCTTGTCGGCGTCCATCGGCGGCAAGGCGGGGGCAGGGGGTCTGTCCCCTAAGCCCTGCCGTGGGTTTTCTCGCGCCGCCCGCTGTGTTATGATGCGTTGGTGTCTAATCACCAACGCACCAGAGCCATGGCCCGACTGACCATTACCTTGAGCGATGAGCGTCGCCGCGCCCTGCGTGAGGCCGCGGTAAAGCGTGGCAAGACCATCGGTCAGCTGATCGAGGAGAGCCTGGAGTTCTACGGCATCAAGACTGCGCGCAGCGCCGAGGAGCTCGTCGCGAAGGCGCGCGCCCGGGCGTCGCTGCCCGAGGCCGATGCCCTGCGGCTCGCGGTGGCCGAGACCCGCGCGGTCCGGCGCCGATGAAGTATGCGGCTGCGATCATCGACACCAACGTCGTTATCGCAGGCCTGCTGACCGGTAACGCCGGCTCGCCCACCGCAAGAATTCTCGATGGAATGCACAAAGGCGCATTTCCGTTCTTGGTTTCCACGGCCCTACTCGCCGAATACCGGAAAGTGCTCCTGCGCAAGAAGATCCGGGCGCTCCACGGATTGAGCGAGCGGGACGTGGATGTTCTGCTGACGGTGATCGCAATTAATGCGATCGTTCGCGAGCCCGAGGCGCGAGCCGGGGCGCCGGATGCGAAGGACAATCACCTCTGGTCGCTGCTTCAGGGCCAGGCGAACAGCGTGCTCGTGACCGGAGACCTCGCGCTGGCGAAAAGCCCGCCGGAGAAATCGACCGTGCTTCAGCCTCGGGAATTCGCGGCCTTGCTTCCGGCGTGACGAGAGTAGGAGTAGGGGTCAGACTCGACCTGAAAGTCCGTGAATCGTGATTCGTGATTCGACCTGAGAAACCGTGATTCGTGATTCGTGAGTCGTGATTCGACCTGAGAAACCGTGAGTCGTGATTCGTGAGTCGTGATTCGACTCATTGTCCTTCCTCCGCGTCCTCTGCGTCCTCGGCGGTGAGAGGTTTCGGTATTATCGCCGTTCATCGGCGTTCATCTGCGGTTTCAATTGATTCTCACAGAGCGCCGTGACGCACTCCCGCACCAGTTCCGGCCCGCGATAAACGAGGCCGGTGTAAAGCTGCACCAGACTCGCGCCCACGGCGATCTTGGTCCGAGCGTCGGCGCCGCTCATGATGCCGCCGACGCCGATCACCGGCACCGCGCCGCCGAGCGCCTGCGCGAGCTCGCGGATCACGGCCGTCGCGCGCCCCGTGAGCGGGGCACCGGACAGTCCCCCGGCTTCCTGCGCGTGCGGCAGTCCCGCGACGCCGTCGCGCGCCACCGTGGTGTTGGTCGCGATCACCGCGTCGATGGCGTGCTTGCGCAGTTGTTCGGCGACGGCCCCGATCTGTGCGCGGTCGAGGTCGGGCGCGATCTTGACCGCCAGCGGCACGCGCTTGCCGTGGGTGGCGGCGAGCGCACGCCGCTCCGCCGTGAGCGCGGTGAGTAGCTCGTCGAGTTCCCCCGCCGCCTGCAGCTGGCGCAGGTTCTCCGTGTTGGGCGAGGAGATGTTCACCGTCACATAGCTCGCGAGGGAATAGACCTTGCGCAGGCAGGCTTTGTAATCGTCCGCCGCGCGCTCGAGAGGCGTGTCGGCGTTCTTGCCGATGTTGATGCCGAGCACACCCTTGTAGTCGGCGCGCCGCACGTTCTCCACCAGGCGATCCACGCCGTCGTTGTTGAAGCCCAGGCGGTTGATGATGGCCTGCGCTTTGCGAATGCGAAACAGGCGCGGGCGCGGATTGCCGGGCTGCGGTCGCGGTGTCACCGTGCCGATCTCGATGAAGCCGAACCCGAGCGCCGCGAGCGCGTCGATGTAGTCCCCGTTCTTGTCGAGTCCCGCTGCCAATCCCACGGGATTGGGGAAGTGGATGCCCATGATGTCGCGCTCGCATTCTGCCGGGGCGGGAGTAGCGGCGGGAACGAGCCCCAGCTGGTCGAGTCTCTGCAGCGCCTTGAGAGTGAAATGGTGTGCGGTTTCTGCTTTGAGGGAGAACAACAGCGGACGGACCAGTGAGTACAGCATCTCGGTATTGTAACGTGCACGGGAATACGCAGTGGTTACTGGCGTCTTTGGAGTCGTATATTTAAGCGGCCGACACGATGAGCTGTGTTCTTGAGATGTCGTATCAGAGGCCGCTTAATTTGACCATGCTCGTATGCCGTGATAGAACCCGGCAGCAAACCTGAAAGCACAAGATGGAAAGACGCATCGAGCAGATCATCCAGATTTCCACGATCGCGATACTGGTGATCGGCTGCTTCATGGTGCTGCGGCCGTTCCTCGCAGCCATCCTGTCGGCTGCGATCCTGTGTTTCTCGACTTGGCCGCTGTATGCGGTGATCGAGCGCAGGATGAAGGGCAGAAGCTGGCTCGCCGCGCTCACCATGACCCTGCTCATCATCCTGGTCCTGGTGCTGCCGCTCGCGGTGATAGCCGTGACCTTCGCCGATGACGTGCCGCACCTCGTCGAGCGCCTGCGCGAGC
>JAHFRO010000226.1 GCA_023266245.1 Betaproteobacteria bacterium
CGCCCCCAACCTGCTGTCGGGCTATTACGAACTGGGGGTCGCTCTCACCGCGTGCGCGTTGCTGCTGTTCTATCGCACGCTCACCGGCCGCTGGTGGCTCGCCGGGGGCGCGCTTGCGGTCGTGGCGGCAACCGCCACCTTCACCGCGATCAGCATCAGCGAATATCTGTCCGACACCCGCGTGATCCTGCGCAATTTCTATGGTGTCGTTCGCACGCGCGATTTCCCCGACCCGGTGCCGTTTCGCGTGATGTATCACGGCGGCATCAACCACGGCGGGCAGCTGCTGGACGCGGCCTACCGCAACCAGCCGAGCAGCTATTTCGGGCCGACCAGCGGTTACGGCCGCGTCTTCGCCAGCCTGCCGGATGCGCCGCGGCGCGTCGGCGTGATCGGGTTGGGGCCGGGTGCGATCGCCGCCTACGCCCGCCGGGGCGACCTGTTCCGCTTCTACGAGATCGATCCGCAGGTCGCGGCGGTCGCGGTCAAGGAATTCACCTTCCTCGGCGACAGCCTGGCGCGCATGGAGATCATCCTGGGCGACGGGCGGCTGAGCCTGGAGCGGGAACCCGACCAGCACTACGACCTGCTCGCGATCGACGCCTTCTCGGGGGACTCCATACCGATGCACCTGCTCACGCGCGAGGCGATGGCGACCTACGTGCGCCATCTCGGGCCCGACGGGGTGATCGTGTTCCAGGCGACCAACCGCTTCGTGGACATCGCGCCGGTGGTGGAGCGGCTAGCCGCGAAGTTCGGTTTGACGGCGGTGCTGGTGACCGATTGGCCGGAAAACACCGACGGGGCGAGTTACTGGCTGTCCAGCACCGATCAAATCATCGTCACCCGCAACACGCGACTGCTGGATGCTGAACCGATCAGCTCGGTGGCGGAGCCCCTGCCGTCACGGCCGGACTTCCGCGTCTGGACCGACGACTTCTACAATTTGTTGCGGATTCTCAAGTGAACCCGCTACGCAGCTAATTCAGCGGCCGCAGCAAGCCATGCGCTATCCCGGTATCTCGTAGGCGCGCGCACTGCGCAGCGCTGAGGCGGGTATTCTCCGGTGCGGTATCCTCACGCATCAGATTGCCCGGCTCCTCGACGTGCTCGCCACTGTCCATTAGCACATGGACAAGTTCGTGAGCGAGAGCAAGCGTCAGATCGCGGGTAGCGCGCATAATCCACACAGTGTCGGCGAGTTCAGGGCGCGTCGCGCTGTTTGCCCGGCCGATTGCCTCGGCATCGAACGCCGGTTGCTGGCGAGTGTCGGTCACAAAATAAACCGTCGGTTTCGACAGTCGCAGCGTGCGCGCCAGTTCGCGCGCAACCGGTGTAAAAAAGTATTGGTAACGCTCCGGTGCTTTGATCAGCACCAGTTGGGCCTCCTGCAGCGCGACGCCGCATTGGCCGAGGATGACCGCCGCGCTGCGGGTTGCCTCCAAGATCGCTTCGCGCGGCCAGCCGCTGTCGGAAAAGTAAACCAGCGTCAGCTTAAGTTCGTGCGTCGCCGCACGCGGCGGGGCAGCCGGGCCATAGAGGTGAGCGGCGGAGACGATTTGTCGTTCGAGCACCTCGATCGTTGCTGCTTCCTGCGCGTGCGCGCCGGAAACCATCAGCGCGGTGATCAGCGCAGTGCGTGCAAACAGGCGGAAGCGGGACATCGTCGGCGGGAATGTGGCAGCCCGCACACGATCTGGCAAGGCCCTTTGGGGCTGTGGCGATTCGCGCTAGGTGGTGGAGAACCGTCCGGGGTCGGGCGGCAACGTGGGCGCTGAGATTGCCGCAAGGCGACCGCGGACGGAGGAGCAGGTTCCGCGCGCTTTGGCGCGTGGAGGCGACCCGGGAGCGGGATGCAGCGCGCCGATGATGAAATTTTGAGCAAACCAACGTCGAGCGCGCGATTTCGCCTGATTCTCGCCAGCGCTCTCCGCTTACCCACAAAGTTATCCACAGAAATTGTGAATTGTTTGCGACGGGTCGGGCGTGCCGGCGCGGGTGTGCACTGTGTACCCCCTGCGGTTGTGCGGGGAGATTAGTCAGAGCCCTCGCTCTCGCACCCCGGGCGTCCTGTCACGCTCTCGCCATCCATCCCCGTCATGCTGTGATTTCAAGGCGTTAGCTGTCGGTACCCACCCGTCGCCGGCACCATTGCGTGACGGTGCGCGACGCATGCGCGCGGGCGAGGTCACGGCCGCGGGAGAGGCGATGAAGACCGTCAAGATGACGCAGGCCCGGTAGCAGGCGCTGCGGACACAGTCACGCAAGGATATCAACACCATAGCGGCACCGCCCGGGAGCAGACCATCGACTTCCGCCGGGAGGCGAGCGGCAGGGCTGGAACGTGCCCCGGCCGGCCTCGCCGGTCGGGCGCGCTAGAATCCGCCGATGAGGGCCTGGATTGCGCTCTTCCTCGCCGCAGCATTGTGCGCTGCCGCGGCAGCGCAGGACGAGAAGCGAGTCGCGAGCGTGCTCGCACAGGACATCACCCGCGGCGAGCTCGCGGCCGACGCGGACGACCTGTCGCGCACCCTCCGGCTGCTGGAGCTGATCTGGCGCCGCGTTGTCCCGCATTACGTGGCGCAGCAGGGGCTCGCTGCCACGGCAACCGAAGTGGCCGAGGTGGCGGCGTACGACCGGGAATTCGAGCACAAGGACCGCTCCCAGCGCGCGCGCAAGCTCGAGGAACTTAACCAACGGCTGGGAAAGGATAGCCTCAGTCCCGCGGAACGCGCGTGGCTGGTGGAGTTCCGCGCCGTCTTGCAGCGCCGGGCGCAGAATGATCTGGAAAAAGACCGTCTGGCACCGCCCGGGCCCGGTCAGCAGCGGGTGTTTTATGCGCCGTGGATCGAGATGTGGAAGATGAACAAGGCGCTCTATGAGCAGTACGGCGGGGCAGTCGTGCTCACCGAGCTCGGCCCGTCGCCGCACGGCGCGCGCGCCGCGCTCATCTCCGACTACGAGCGGCAGGGCCGCCTCAGGTTTTTCGACGCGGCGCTGCGCGAGCGGCTCTATGCGCTGATCGAAGCACGTCCCTCGTCCGTGGTGCCGCCCGAACGGGTGGACTTCACGCCGTACTGGAAGCGGCCGATCCCGCCATCCTATTTTCCGGATGAGAAACCGTGATCCCTCCGCCCTCATCCCTCTCCGCTAAAGCTGTCGGACAAAGGTCTCGATCCCGTGCAGCAGCATCTCCACCGCAATCGCGGTGAGGATCAGCCCCATCAGCCGCTCGAAGGCGAGCAGCCCCCGCTCGCCGACGAGCTTGGCGATGCGCTCGGCGAACAACAGCAGTGCGAGCGTTACCAGCATGGCGACGGTGACCGCCGCGATCCATTCGAACAGCCGTTGCGGCGCCCGTGATACCAGCAGCACCACGGTCGCGATCGCAGTCGGCCCCGCGATCGAGGGGATAGCGAGCGGCACGATGAAAGGCTCACCCTGGAGAGTGTCGCCGAACACGCCCTCGGGGCGACGGAAGATCATGCGCAGCGCGATGAGAAACAGGATCACGCCGCCGGCGATGGTGAGCGAGGAATCGGAGATGCCGAAGACGCCGAGTATCAAGCGACCGAATAGTACGAAGACGATGAGCACGGCGAAAGCGATCGCGCACTCGCGCACGATTACTCGCGCGCGCCGCCCGGGATCGACGCCCTTGAGCAGCGACACGAACAGCGGAATGTTGCCGATCGGATCCATCACCAGCAGCAGGATCACGACGGCGGAAGTGAACGATATCTCCATACCGGATTCCGGGTATCAGCCGGGCAAAGACGCAAGTTTAAGCGCTAACTGCCGTCGGGCGCGACAATGCGGTCCTTCAGCTTGCCCCACTCGGACTGCTGGCGGACCGCGGTCACCCTATCGAGCACGCGAACCAATTGCGAGTCGAATCAAACCAATCTGGCCGGAGAATGTTGACACTTGGTTTGCCTCTGCCTAGTATCTCGGCAAGCGCATCGGTCCTGCGCTGCGGC
>JAHFRO010000071.1 GCA_023266245.1 Betaproteobacteria bacterium
CCATCGCCGCCGGCGGCGATACGCTGGCGGCGCTCGCGAAGTACGGCCTCACCGACCGCATCTCCTACGTTTCGACCGGCGGCGGCGCGTTCCTCGAGTTTCTCGAAGGCAAGAAACTGCCGGCGATCGAGATCCTCGAGCAGCGCGCCGCCGCGCGTTAGCGCGGCGGTTCCGGGTTCAATGTTTCGGGTTCCGAGTTAAACCTGACGTAGCTGTTTTCTGTTACCCTTTTTCGACCGCAAGGCTGTTAACGCGAAACTCGAAACACGGAACACGGAACTCGAAACTCGAAACTCGGAACAGAATCATGCCCCGCCGCACCAAGATCGTCGCCACCCTCGGGCCGGCTTCGAGCGATCCGAAGACGCTCGCGCGCATGATCGAGGCGGGGCTCGACGTGGTGCGGGTGAATTTTTCCCACGGCTCCGCCGCCGAGCACCGCAAGCGCGTGGAGCTGGTGCGCTCGCTCGCGCGCAAGGCCGGGCACGCGGTCGGGGTACTGGTTGACCTGCAGGGGCCGAAAATCCGCATCGGCCGGTTCCGCGACGGCAAGATAACGCTCGCCGCGGGCGCGAAATTCGTGCTCGACGCGGAATGCGAGCTGGGCGACGAGCACCGCGTCGGTCTCGACTACCAGAACCTGCCGAACGACGTGCGGCCCGGTGACACGCTGCTGCTCGATGACGGGCGCATCGTGCTGGGCGTGTCTTTGGTCAAGGGGCCGCGCATCGCGTGCGTGGTGGAACAGGGCGGCGCGCTCTCCAACAACAAGGGCATTAACCGCAAGGGCGGCGGGCTCACCGCGCCGGCGTTGACCGAGAAGGACATGCATGACATCAGGATTGCCGCCGAGCTCAAGGCAGACTTCCTGGGCGTCTCATTTCCCCGCTCGGGAGCCGACATCCGGTGGGCGCGCGACCTCATGCACAAGGCCGGCGGCCAGGCGTTGATGGTGGCCAAGATCGAGCGTGCAGAGGCGATCCCGGCGCTGGAGGATATTCTGGATGCTTCCGATTGCATCATGGTGGCACGCGGCGACCTCGCGGTGGAGGTGGGGGACGCCGCGGTGCCGGCGCTGCAGAAGCGCATGATCCGCATGGCACAGGAGAAGAACCGGCTCACCATCACCGCCACGCAGATGATGGAGTCGATGATCAGCAATCCGATCCCGACGCGCGCGGAAGTGTCCGACGTGGCGAACGCCGTGCTCGACGGCACGGACGCGGTGATGCTGTCCGCCGAGACCGCCACCGGCCAGTACCCGGTGGAGACGGTGGCGGCGATGGCGCGCGTGTGCGTGGAAGCCGAGAAGGAGGACACGCTCTCGCTGGACCGCCGGCACGCCCATCCCCCGGCCAATGTCGAGGAGGCGATCGCGCTCGCCACGGTGTTTACGTCCAACAATCTCAAGATCAAAGCGGTGGCGGCGATGACGCAGAGCGGCAAGACGGTGCTGCTGATGTCGCGCATGCAGACCAACGTGCCGATCTATGCCATGAGCTCCGTGATCGAAACGCGGCGCCGGGTGACCCTGTTCCGCGGCGTCTATCCGGTCAAGTTCAGGGGGGCACGCAACCCCGAGAAGGCGCTGCACATGGCGGAGGACGAGCTCTTGAACCGCGGCGTAGTGCAGCGCGGCGACACCATCGTGCTCACCATCGGTGAGCCCTTTGGCAAGGCCGGCGGCACCAATACGATGAAGATAGTAAAAGTTGGCGAGCATCGGCATGCCTAGAGGCGTGAATCGTGAATGGTGAATCGTGAATCGAAGGCGGTAAAATACCGACTTCGGGCTTTCTAACATTCACGGTTGACCCGTCACCAGTCGCGCATTATCAGCAGGAGATCCTCATGTCCACCCATCCCCTGGAAGTCACCGCCAAGGCCATGGTCGCGCCGGGCAGGGGCATACTCGCCGCCGATGAAAGCACCGGCACCATAGAAAAGCGTTTCGCCAGCGTCAAGGTTGAAAGCACCGAGGAAAACCGCCGCGCCTATCGCGACCTGCTGTTCTCGGCCAAGGGGCTTGGCCAGCACATCAGCGGCGTGATCCTCTACGACGAAACCATCCGGCAGAAATCCGCCGACGGCACGCCCTTCGTGGAGCTGCTCGCCAGGAACGGCATCCTGCCCGGCATCAAGGTGGACACCGGCGCCAAGGATCTCGCGTTCTGCCCCGGCGAAAAGGTCACCGAGGGCCTCGACAACCTCGCCAAGCGCTGCGCCGAGTACGTGAGGATGGGCGCCAAGTTCGCCAAGTGGCGCGCGGTGATCACCATCGGCGCCGACATGCCGAGCTCGACCTGCGTTGCCGACAACGCGCACGCGCTCGGCCGCTACGCGGCGATCTGCCAGGCGGCGGGACTGGTGCCGATCGTGGAACCGGAAGTGCTGATGGACGGCGAACATACCATCGAGCGCTGCGAGGAGGTTACCGAGTGGACGCTCAATGCGGTCTACGAGGCGCTCTATCTCAACCGCGTCACGCTCGAGCGCTCGGTGTTGAAGCCTTCCATGGTGATCGCGGGCAAGAGCTGCCCCCAACAGGCGACCGTCGAGGAAGTGGCTGAGCGCACGGTGCGGGTGCTCAAGCGCACGGTGCCGGCGGCGGTGGCGGGTGTCGTGTTTCTTTCCGGCGGCCAGAGCGACGAGGTTGCGACCGTGCATCTCAACGCGATGAACCGCATGCACGCCGGCAAACTGCCGTGGCCGCTTTCGTTTTCCTACGGGCGCGCGCTGCAGCAGCCCTCGCTCAAGGCGTGGAAGGGGGCCGCGGCCAATGTGGCGGCGGCGCAGGCGGCGCTGCTCCATCGCGCGCGCATGAACAGCCTGGCCTGCCTGGGCCGTTACTCGCCCGATCTGGAAAGACAGGCCCTCGCCGCATAAAACGACTTTCACCACAGAGGCACAGAGACGCGGAGAAAAACATCTTTAACCGCAAAGGCGCAAAGACGCCAAGGAATCGCAAAGAAAAGCTCGAAGGCAAGAAACGAACTCACTTTGCGTAACCTTTGCGCCTTCGCGTCTTTGCGGTGAAGCTTTTTAGATCTCAGCGTCTCCGCGGTTCCTGACCATTCATGACGAACATGACCACGCCGGCGCCGGTTGACCGCCCGGCGGTCTCCATCATCACTGGCTTCTTGGGCAGCGGGAAGACCACGCTGCTCAACCGGCTGCTGCAGGATCCGGGTCTCGCCAACGCGGCGGTCATCATCAACGAATTCGGCGCAGTCGCGCTCGACCACCTGCTGGTTGCGACGCCGGGTGAGAACATGGTGATGCTCACGAGCGGCTGCATCTGCTGCACGGTGCGCGGCGACCTCGTCGATACCCTGCGCGACCTGCATCTCAAGCGGCAGGCCGCGGACATCCCGCGCTTCGACAGGCTGCTGATCGAGACCACCGGTCTCGCCGATCCGGTGCCGATCCTGCAGACCGTGATAACCGATGCCGGACTCGCGCCGCTGTTCCGGCTCGACAGCGTGGTGGCCTTGGTGGACGGCGTGCACGGGGAGAAACAGCTCGACACCCATCCCGAAGCGGTCAAGCAAGCCGCCCTCGCCGACCGCCTGCTCATCACCAAGAGCGATCTTGCGGCGAAGGAAGCCATCGCAGCACTGCGGGCGCGCCTCGTCCAACTGAATCCGGGCGCCGGGGTTTTCACCGTGGTCCGCGGCGAGATCGCGCCCGGGAATCTGTTCGGCGCCGCGCTCGATGAGGCGGCGCGCAGCGCCGAGGTCGCGCGCTGGCTCAATATGGAGGGGTTCACCGGCGCCGCAGCGCACTCGCATCGCCACGATCACGCCGACGATGAGCGCATTCGCGCGTTCTGCGTCTATTACGACGAGCCGGTGAACGCGGCGGGGTTGATGCTGTGGCTCAAGATGCTCGCCGGGCTGCGCGGCGCCAATCTGCTGCGCGTAAAAGGGCTGCTCAACGTCGAAGGCAGGCCGGTAGTGGTGCAGGCGGTGCAGACGCTGATCCACGAGCCGGTGGAACTCGCGCGCTGGCCGGACGACGAACGCCGCTCGCGGCTCGTGTTCATCACGCGCGGGATGAAGCGCGCCGAAATCGAGAACACGCTCGCGGCGTTCAAGCTCGGCGCCGAACCGTGCTCGCCGCACGGCGCGATCGATCCGCAGGCTTACGCGCGCTTCGTTGCGGTCGCGAAGAATTTCCGCTGAACGGCGCGCGTTCGCTTGACAGTGGTGGGTGTTACCATTAGCGTTCGGTGACTGTCGCGCACTCCCGCAATTTCACGCTGCGCGTTCCCGTCACGGAGGAATCCGTTTCATGCAAGACAACAGGACAGCCGAGGGGAAAGGCCCAGTCACGTACGTCAAAGGCGGGACGCTGATCGACGGCACCGGGCGCAAGCCAGTCCTGAATCCGGTGATCGTGCTGGAAGGTCACCGCATCAAGCGCGTCGGAACCGGGGAGAGCATCAAGATCCCGCCGCGCGCACAGGTGATCGACTGCGCGCGCTGCACGCTGATGCCGGGGCTCATGGACGCGCATCTCCACACCATGATGTTCAACTGCCTGAGCTTCCACAATTACCGGGTTGCGCAGTGGGAGATCACCCCCGAGCTGCAGCAGATGTACGGTCTGTTCCATGCCCAGCTCTGCTTCGACATGGGCTTCACCACGCTGCGCGATCTGGGACTGAATTCGAGCCGCGGGCTCCTGACTGATCATTTGTGCGCGGTGCGCGACGCGATCAATGCCGGCATCGTCGAGGGTCCGCGCATGCTGATTGGCGGCTTCACCGTCATCACCGGCTCGCACCTCGATCTCATCCAGCCGCGCGCGATGCAGCGCCTCGGCTTCCAGACCGCGGACGGCCCGTGGGAGCTGCGCAAGCTGGCGCGCAAGAACCTGCTGTCCGGCTGCGATATCGTGAAAACCTGCGTGACGGGCGGCGGCGGCACCGACAAGGAGGAGCCCGACGTCCGCAACATGACGCAGGAGGAGCTCGATGCCGTGGTGGACGAGGCGCATGCGTTCCACAAAGCCGCATCGGTGCACTGCTTTACGCCGCAGGGACAGAGGATGGCGCTCAAGGCCGGCGCCGACACCATCGAGCACATGGTGTTCTCGGACGAGCGGACCACCGACATGATCGCGGAGGCCGGCGTATGGATGACGCCGACGCTGCTGCACCGCACCGACCGCGCCATCCAGACGCGGAAAGACCAGGGCACTTCCCAGTTCGTGCTCAACAAGATGAAGCAGATACAGCCTTATTGCTACGAGACGTTCCAGAAGATGCACAAAGCCGGCGTCAACATCGCGCTCGGCACCGACATGGGCTATGACCCCGAGATGGGCGCCAACGCGCGCGAGCTCGAGATCTATGTCGACCTCGGCATGAAGCCGATGGAGGCGCTCCTCACCGCCACCCGCAACGCCGCGCGCGCGATCAAGATGGACAATGAAATCGGCACGATCGAAACCGGCAAGTTGGCGGACATCATCGCGGTGGACGGCGACCCGCTCAAGAACATCCGCTGCCTGCAGGAGAAGAGGAACATCCGCATGGTGATGAAGGAAGGCAGGATCTACGCCGACCGCCGCCCCGGCCGCAACAAGAACGTGGTCAACGTCAAGCCGGGCGAGTGGAAGATTATCGATTACCTGTAGGAAAAACTCGCGCCCGCCGGGAGCAAGCGAGCGGCGCGTAAACGGGCCACGCGGGAGGAAATGATGAGTTGGCGAGGACAAATACCCGCACTGGTCGCCGCGGCATTGCTCGGTGCGGCGCAGCCTGCCGCCGCGCAGGTTTCGGCGTCGAGCGCCGGTTATCCCGGCAAACCGATCCGTTTCATCGTGCCGTTTCCCGTCGGCGGCATTGCCGACATCTTCGCCCGCGTGATCGGGCAAAAATTCAACGACGCGTGGGGACAACCGGTGATAGTCGAAAACCGGACTGGTGCCGGAGGCAATATCGCTGCCGAGATCGTCGCCAAGTCCGCGCCGGATGGGTACACGCTGGTCATGGGCAGCATTGGCACTCACGCCGTCAATGTGAGTCTGTTCAGCAAGCTCCCGTATGATCCCGTCAAGGATTTCGCGCCGGCAGCACTGGTCATAGAGGCGGACGGCTTGTTGGTGCTTCATCCGTCAGTACCGGCGAAGAGCGTAAAAGAATTGATCGCGCTCGCCAGGACCCGACCTGGACAACTGAGCTACGCGTCTGCAGGTAATGGCACCGCGAGCCATTTGTCCGGTGAATTGTTCAAGTCGATGGCCAAGGTCGACATGGTGCATGTCCCGTACAAGGGAAATGTGCCGGCCATCACCGATTTAATCGGGGGCCAGACTTCATTGCTGTTCGCCACCATGCCGACGGTGCTGCCGCACGTACAGGCCGGGAGGCTCAAGGCGCTCGCCGTCACGGGGTCCAGGCGCTCACCGGCCACGCCGGAGCTGCCCACCATCGCGGAAGCTGCCCTGCCGGGATACGAGGTGACCAACTGGATTGGCGTGTTCGCGCCGGCCGCAACGCCCAGGGAAATCATCGGCAAGCTCAACGGCGAAATCATCCGTATCATGCAACTGCCTGAAATACAGGCCCGGCTCGCCAATGAGGGAGCGAAATTCGTACCCAAGACGCCGGACGAGTTTAGCGCCTTCGTAAAATCCGAGATTGCCAAGTGGGCGAAGGTAATCAAGGAGTCCGGCGCCCGCGTCGATTGAGCCTTCGCGCATGAAATTTGACCTGCGCAACAACAAGGATTTTCTCGCCGGGCTGCTGTTCATCCTCATCGGCGGGCTGGCCGTGGTCATCGCCCGCGACTATCCGATGGGCTCGGCGATGCGCATGGGCCCGGGCTATTTCCCGACGATCCTGGGCAGCATCCTTTGCCTCTTCGGCGTCTATGTGATGGTCCGCGGCATCGTCTCCGGCGAGAGAGTCAAGGGAGAATGGGGCTGGAAGCCGCTCGCGTTGATCGCGCTCTCGATCGTGCTGTTCGGCTTCCTCATAGACCGGCTGGGCATGATCCCGGCGCTGGTCGCCATGTTCTTCGTGAGCGCGTTTGCCGGCCGTGAGTTTCGCTTCAAGGAAGTACTGCTCCTCGCCGTATTGATGAGCGCCTTCGCGGCCGGCGTCTTCGTCTACGGGCTCAAACTGCCTTATCCGTTATTCGGCAGTTTCTGATGGACATCCTGAATAATCTCGTCTTCGGCTTCACCGTGGCGTTTTCGCTGCAGAATCTGGCGTACTGCTTCATCGGCGTGTTGCTCGGCACGCTGATCGGCGTGCTGCCGGGCATCGGCCCGCTGGTCACGATCGCGATGCTGTTTCCGATCACCTTCAACCTGCCCGCGGTGCCGGCGCTCATCATGCTCGCAGGCATCTACTACGGGGCGCAGTACGGCGGCTCCACCACCTCGATCCTCGTCAACCTGCCGGGCGAGACGGCCTCGGCGGTGACCTGCCTCGACGGCTACCAGATGGCGCGCCAGGGTCGCGCCGGACCGGCGCTGGCGATAGCGGCGATCGCATCGTTCTTCGCCGGCTGCGTCGGGACCTTGCTGATCGCGCTCGCCGGTCCGCCGCTCGCGGAATGGGCGCTCCTGTTCGGCGCCGCCGAGTACTTTTCGCTGATGCTGATGGGACTCACGGCCGCCGCCGTGCTCACCCACGGCGATATGGTCAAGGGGTTCGCCATGGTGGTGCTGGGGCTCCTTATCGGTATCGTCGGCACCGACGTCAATTCGGGAATGGCGCGCTACTCGTTCGGCGTTCCCGAGCTCACCGACGGCGTCGGCTTCACGGTGGTCGCCGTGGGGCTGTTTGCGGTGGCGGAAATCGTGGTGAACCTGGAGCTCAAGGAGGCCCGCGAAGTGTTCACCAGCAAGATCACCGGCCTGATGCCGACCGGCAAGGACCTCAAGGACTCGTCCTGGCCCATGGTGCGCGGGACGGCGGTCGGCGC
This sequence comes from Betaproteobacteria bacterium, assembly GCA_023266245.1. Classification (GTDB taxonomy): domain Bacteria; phylum Pseudomonadota; class Gammaproteobacteria; order Burkholderiales; family SG8-41; genus SG8-41. Next base: position 7,944 of record JAHFRO010000071.1, read on the forward strand.
CTTCTTCGGCGTGCTGCCGGGCACCGGGCCGGCCCTTTCTTCGTTCGCGACTTACCTGCTCGAGAAGAAGATCGCCAGGGACCCGTCGCGCTTCGGTGAGGGAGCGATCGAAGGGGTGGCGGCGCCAGAGGCGGCCAACAATGCCGCTGCCCAGACCGCTTTCATCCCGATGCTCACGCTTGGCATTCCCGCCAGCGCCACGATGGCGCTGATGCTGGGCGCGATGACCATCCAGGGCATCGTCCCCGGCCCGCAGGTGATGATCTCGAATCCCGATCTGTTTTGGGGCCTCATCGCCAGCATGTGGATCGGCAATCTGATGCTCGTCATCCTCAACCTGCCGCTGGTCGGGGTCTGGGTGAGGCTGCTCAGGGTGCCGTATCGGTGGCTGTTTCCCTCGATCATCATGTTCAGCAGCCTCGGCAACTTCAGCGTGAACAACAGCCCGGTCGACGTCTACCTGTGCGCTGTCGTCGGCGTGCTCGGCTACATCCTCGTCAAACTCGAGTGCGAGCCCGCGCCGCTGCTTCTGGGCTACGTGCTCGGGCCGCTGATGGAGGAATACGTGCGGCGCGCGTTGCTGATCTCGCGCGGCGATCCGACCGTGTTCTTCACGCGCCCGATCAGTCTCGCATTCATGATCGCCACCCTGCTCATACTGGTCGTCATGATCGCGCCCGCGGTGCGCAAGAAGCGCGAAGAGGCGCACTGAGAAGCACGCATGCAGCACTCGTTCCTCACGCGCTCGCTGGTGCTGGTGCTGCTGCTCGCCGCGGCGGCAGGCGCATCCGCGCAGGCGCCAGCGGGGTATCCCAACAAGCCGATCCGCTTCGTGGTCGGGTTTCCCCCGGGGGGCACCAACGACATCGTGGCTCGCGCACTCGGCCAGAAGCTCACCGAGAATCTGGGCCAGTCGTTCGTGATCGAGAACCGGGGCGGCGCCAACACCGCGATCGCCTCCGAACTGTTCGTCCGCTCCGCGCCGGACGGCTACACCATCATGCTGAACGCGCCCGGCCACGCCACCAACCCGGCGTTGATGAAGCTTCCGTTCGACCCCATCAAGGATTTCGCTTTCATCACGCTGGTGGCGGAAACGCAGAACCTGCTGGTGGTGCATCCGTCGTTCCCGCCGAAGAGCGTGGAGGAGCTGATCGCGATCTCCAGGAGGCATCCGGGCGAGATCAATTACGCGTCTTCCGGAACCGGCACAACGGTGCACCTGTCCGCGGAGCTGTTCCAGTACATGGCCGGGGTCAAATGGGTGCACATCCCCTACAAGGGCGGCGGGCCGGCGGTGATCGAGCTGCTCGCCGGCCAGACATCGGTATATTTCGGCAATCTGCCCACCGTTATCCAGCACGTGCGCGCCGGGAAGCTGCGCCCGCTCGCGGTGACCGGGGCAAGGCGCTCGCCCGTGGTACCGGACATTCCCACGGTGGCGGAGCGCGGGGTACCGGGATTCGAAGTCACCGTTTGGTACGGCGTGTCCGCTCCGGCCAGGACGCCGCGCGCCATCATCGAACGGCTCAACAGCGAGATCGTGCGCGCGCTGAATTCCCCCGACCTGCGCGCACGGCTGACAAACGCCGGCGCGGACCCGGTCGGCAACCCGCCCGAGCAGTACGCCGCCTTCGTCCAGAACGAGATCGTGAAATGGGCCAAGGTGATCGAGGCCGCCGGCATCAAGGGCGAGTAGCGGTTTCACAAAACATTTGAAACCGCCGATGAACGCTGATGAACGCCGGGAAGATCAAACCCGAAAGGCGTTAGCCACAGAGATCACAGAGAATGAAAAATCAAAATCCGATTTGCCCTTGTTCTCTCTGTGAGCTCTGTGTCCTCTGTGGCCAGTTCTTGAATTTCTTTGGCGTTTATCTGCGTGTATCTGCGGCTAGTGACTGTTTTTGATTTTCTAGGTAGCTTCCAGTAGCTCCGTGGCGCGCGAAGACCTCATCAGGCAGCTGGAGGAGAAGACCGCCGAAGCGCTGGCGATGGGCGGGACGGAGAAGCTCGCCGAGCGCAAAGCGCAGGGCGTGTTGAATGCGCGCGAGCGCATCGACTACCTGGTGGACCCCGGCAGCTTCATCGAGTCGGGGCGCCACGCGCGCGGCATCCGCCCCGAGGTGGAGCACAAGACGCCCGCCGACGGCAAGGTCGCGGGCTTCGCGCGGATCAACGGCCGCGATATCGCGCTCGTCTCCAACGACTTCACCGTGCTCGGCGCGTCTTCCAGCGTCGTCAACATGAAGAAGATCCGGCACGTGAAGCAGGTCGCGTGCAAGCGCGGGATGCCGCTCGTGTTGCTCGGGGAATCCTCCGGCGCGCGCATGCCCGACCGCATGGGCGCGCCGGGCCGGGCGATCCTCGCGCAGGACCCGACCGAGTACCAGCGCCTGCGCGAATCGCCGTGGGTGTCCGCCCTGCTCGGGCCGTGCTACGGCTCATCCGCCTGGTACGCGGCGATGTCGGACTTCGTGGTGATGCGCAAGGGCGCCGTCATGGCGGTCGCCAGCCCCAACGTCACTTCCATCGCGATCGGCAAGCCGATAGACCCGGAAGAACTGGGCGGCTGGAAGCTCTTGACCGGCGTCTCCGGGCTGGCGGATCTCGCGGTGGACACCGACGAGCAGGCGCTGGCCGCAGTGAAGAAGTTTTTGTCTTATCTGCCGGGACATAACATGGAGCCGCCGCCCGAGCACCCGGTGCCGCCCGGCTCGGATGAGGCGTGCAGGAAGATCCTCGAGATCCTGCCGGAGTCGCGCAACCAGGTGTACGACGTGCGCCGGATCGTGGCGGCGATCGCCGACAAGGACTCGTCCTTCGAGCTCAAGGAGCGCTTCGGCAAATCGGTCGCCACGGTGCTCGCCCGGATCGACGGCAGGAGCGTCGGCTTCATCGCCAACAACCCGCTGTTTAAAGGCGGGGCGCTCGATGCCGACGCCTGCCAGAAAGCGACGAGCTTCATGGTGCTGTGCGACTCCTTCAACATTCCGCTCGTGTTCCTGGTGGACGTGCCCGGGTTCCTGATCGGCGTCGAGGGCGAGCTGCGCGGCATGCCGGGCAAGGTCATCAACTGGATGAATGCGTTATCGCTGGTGACCGTGCCCCGGATCACCATCATCCTGCGCAAGAGCTACGGCCAGGCCTACATCAACATGGGCGGCGGCAGGAATACCGACGAGCTCGCCTGCTGGCCGACCGCCGATCTGGGCTTCATGGATCCCAAGGTGTCGGTGAACGTTCTATATGGAGTGAAGGAGGAGGACGACCCCGAGCGCTTCAAGCAGCTCGTCGCCGAAGTCGAGCGCGACACCACGCCCTGGGAGCTGGCGCGGCTCTACGAAGCGCAGCACGTGATAGACCCGCGCGACACGCGCGACTGGCTCACCCGCGTGCTGCACGTGCATCGCCTGCGGCTCAAGAACGGCGTCGGCGCGCACCGGCTCGCCAATTGGCCGACTAGTTATTAGAACCAGTGAACGGTGAATGGGCGTAGCAACGCTTTGCGCGCCGCTATTTCCTATTCCCCTTTTTCCATTTCCCTTCACCCTAAGGCGTGACCGGTGTCGCGAGCGGCAAGACTATGCCCATCTCGCCGGCGACTT
>JAHFRO010000227.1 GCA_023266245.1 Betaproteobacteria bacterium
GCAGGCCGGGTATCCGAGCGCCTCCAGCCCGCAGCCCAGCGTATCCATCAGGCATAGGCGCGCGGTGTTATACGCCTCCCTGCTGTTGATCCTGTAGCTGACCACATAGTCGGCAATGTCAGTGAGGACCTTGTCCGGCTTCGGTCGAACATTGGAAACGTGAGTGCTCATGGTTGCCAAAGGCGTGAGTCGTGAATCGTAGTCGAGAAGTTTCGAATCACGAATCACAAATCACTTTCTGTCGTTGATGGGCACGAACTTGCGCGGCTCGGGACCGGTATAGACCGCGGTGGGCCGGATGATCTTGTTGTCGATGCGCTGCTCGATCACGTGAGCCGACCAGCCGCTGGTGCGCGCGATGACGAAGATCGGCGTGAACATCGCGGTCGGCACCCCCATCTTGTGGTAGGACACGGCGGAGAACCAGTCAAGATTGGCGAACATCTTCTTCTCGCGCATCATCACTGCCTCGATCCGGTCGGCGATTTCGAACATCTTCATGTCGTTCGTGTCCTGCGCAAGCCGCCGCCCGACCTCCTTGATCACCTTGTTGCGCGGATCGGCGATGGTGTAGACCGGGTGCCCGAAGCCGATCACGATCTCCTTATTGGCGATGCGTCTGACGATGTCGGCTTCCGCTTCATCGGGCGTTTCATAGCGATGCATCACCTCGAACGAGACTTCGTTGGCGCCGCCGTGCTTGGGACCCTTGAGTGCGCCAATCGCCCCGGTTACCGCGGAGTACAGGTCGGAGCCGGTGCCCGCGATCACGCGCGCGGTAAAGGTGGAAGCGTTGAACTCGTGCTCGGCGTAGAGAATGAGGGAGGTGTGCATCGCCTTCACCCACAGGGGCTTGGGCGGTCTTCCGTGCAGCAGGTGCAGAAAATGCCCGCCGATCGATTCGTCATCGGTTTCCGCCTCGATGCGCCGGCCGTTGTGGGTGTAATGGTACCAGTAGAGCAGCATCGAGCCGAACGTAGCCATCAGGCGGTCGGCGATGTCGCGCGCGCCGGGCAGGTTGTGGTCATCATTTTCCGGAAACACCGTGCCGAGCACCGAGCAGCCGGTGCGCATTACGTCCATCGGATGGGCGGCCGCCGGCACGCGTTCCAGCGCCTCACGCACCGACTCGGGCAACCCGCGCATCGACCGCAGCTTTGCTTTGTAGGCCGCGAGTTCGGCGCGAGTCGGGAGTTTGCCGTGCACCAGCAGGTAGGCGATCTCTTCGAATTCGCACTGCTCCGCGATATCGAGGATGTCATAGCCGCGGTAGTGCAGGTCGTTGCCGCTGCGGCCGACCGTGCACAGCACAGTGTTGCCGGCCGCCACACCGGACAGCGCGACCGATTTCTTGGGCTTGAATCCGGCAGGCGGGGCGTTGCTGCTCATCGTTGTTCCGTTGAACCCATCTTAAACCGCCAAGACGCCAAGCGCGCCAAGAAAACTAAGATCTTTAACCACGTCAGCCGAGCAGATGCTTGATCGAGTCGCGCTCTTCCTGCAGTTCCTTGAAGGTCGCCATCATGCGCGTCCGGCTGAAGTCGCTCACCTCGAGGCCTTTGACGATTTCGTATTTGCCATTGCGGCACACACACGGATAGCCATAGATCACGCCCTCGGCTATGCCGTAGCTGCCGTCTGATGGAACCCCCATGCTCACCCAATCGCCGTCGCGGGTGCCGAACACCCAATCGCGCAGGTGGTCCATCGCGGCGTTGGCCGCGCTCGCAGCGGATGACAATCCGCGTGCTTCAATGATCGCCGCGCCGCGCTTCTGGATGGTGGGAACGAAATAGTCTTCGACCCATTTCTGGTCGTTGATCAGCCTGGCTGCTTTCTGGCCGTCGACTTCGGCGTGGTAGATGTCGGGATACTGGGTCGCGGAATGGTTGCCCCAGACCGTCATCTTGCGCACGCTCGATACCGGTTTGCCGGTTTTTTGCGCGATCTGGGTCTGTGCCCGGTTGTGATCGAGCCGCATCATCGCCGAGAAATTGGAAGGCTTGAGCCCGGGTGCGTTTTTCATCGCGATCAGGCAGTTGGTGTTGGCGGGATTGCCGACGACCAGCACCTTCACCTCCCGGCTCGCGACCTCCGACAACGCTTTGCCCTGCGGCGCGAAAATCTTGCCGTTTGCGTCCAGTAGATCCTTGCGTTCCATCCCCGGACCGCGCGGCCGGGCACCGACCAGCAGCGCGATATCAGCGTCCTTAAACGCGACCATCGGGTCGGCGGTGGGGGTCATGCCGTGCAGCAGGGGAAACGCGCAGTCGTCGAGCTCCATCATGACGCCCTTGAGTGCCTTCTGGATCTTTTCGTCGGGGATCTCGAGCAACTGCAGGATGACCGGCTGATCCCTGCCGAGCATTTCGCCGCTGGCGATTCTGAACATCAGGCTGTAGCCGATCTGGCCAGCTCCACCGGTGACCGCAACGCGCACGGGACGTTTCATCAATTGGACTCCTGAGTCGCGGAACGTGATTTGCTTGTCGGGAATGAGGCGCGTCGGGGCGCGGAAGGAAGTAGGCGCGCGCTCGTTCGCGTGGCGCGATGATAGCGAACCACCCGCTGCACTGACAAGCCAGGGTGGAACGATGGAAGGCGCGGGCGGCGTCCAAACTGTGGATGCCGGTTGCGGCAGAGGGCCTCGCGGCTTATGCGGTGCAGCGAAAACTGCTAGAATTTCAAGCCTCAACAGTAGGGATAATGTGGATTGGAGCAAGCTCCTCAAGCACCGTTAAGCCCAGCCGTCGTTTCCGCTCCTGTCCCTGGCGGTACCCCGTTGAATTGCCGTGCCTGACTCATCCCTGATCGAATAACCCGATGCCTAAACCGCGACCGACATACCTCAATCTGTTCCAGATCCGGTTGCCGGTGCCGGGCCTGGTTTCGATCATGCACAGGGTCAGCGGCGCCGTGCTGTTCCTGTTGCTCCCCCTCCTGCTCTACTTGTTGCAGATGAGCCTCGCCTCGCCCCAGACCTTTGCGGCCTTCAAGAGCGTGTTTGCCCACCCGCTGATGAAACTCATTCTGATTGGCCTCGCATGGGCGTACCTGCACCACCTGTGCGCCGGCATCCGGCATCTGGCGCTCGACCTGCATTACGGCACCGAGCTCGCGGTCGCGCGCGCGAGCAGCTGGGCAGTGCTGATCGTCAGCGTCGGGCTGACGCTGCTGATCGGAGCGTGGCTGTGGTAAAGCGCGAAGTGGTCGGCGCCCATTACGGCCTGCGCGACTGGCTCGCACAGCGCATCACTGCGGTGGCGATGGCGGTCTACACCTTCATGATACTGGCGGTGCTGGTGAGCCTGCCCCAACTCGATTACTGGTACTGGAAGGCGCTGTGGGAGCTGCCCCTGATGCGCTATTCCACGTTGCTGTGCCTGCTGAGCCTCTACCTCCACGCGTGGATCGGAGTGCGCAACATCTTCATGGACTACATCAAGGATCCCGGCCTGCGGCTCACGCTCTACGTGATCGTGATTGTCGCCCTGGTGTGGTACGCAGCGTGGTCGGTGCAGATACTGTGGGGATTGTAATGGGGTTGCCGGTCAGAACCTTTGATGCGGTGATCGTGGGCGGCGGCGGCTCCGGGCTGCGCACCGCGCTCGAGCTCGCCCGCGCCGATCTCAGGGTCGCGGTGCTCTCCAAGGTTTTCCCGACCCGCTCGCACACGGTCGCGGCGCAGGGCGGGGTGGCGGCCTCCCTCGGCAACGTCGAGGAGGACCACTGGCACTGGCACATGTACGACACGGTGAAAGGCTCGGACTATCTCGGCGATCAGGACGCGATCGAGTTCATGTGCCGCAAGGCGAACGAGGTGGTCTACGAGCTCGAGCATTTCGGCATGCCGTTCGACCGCCTGCCCAACGGCAAGATCTATCAGCGCCCGTTCGGCGGGCAGACCCGCAACTACGGCGAGCGCATGGTGCCGCGCTCGTGCGCAGCGGCCGACCGCACCGGACATGCCATGCTGCAC
>JAHFRO010000023.1 GCA_023266245.1 Betaproteobacteria bacterium
GCCGACCATGTAGAACGCCTGCTCGGGCAGGCTGTCGTAGTCGCCGTTGACGATGCCCTTGAAGCCCTTGATGGTGTCCTTCAGCGACACGTACTTGCCGTCCTGACCGGTGAAGTTCTTCGCCACGTCAAACGGCTGCGACAGGAAGCGCTGGATCTTGCGCGCGCGCGCCACCGCCAGCTTGTCCTCGGGCGAGAGCTCGTCCATGCCGAGAATCGCGATGATGTCGCGCAGTTCCTTGTAGCGCTGCAGCGTCGCCTGCACCGAGCGCGCGACCGTGTAGTGCTCCTCGCCGACCACGTGCGGGTCCATCTGGCGCGAGGTCGAGTCGAGCGGGTCCACCGCGGGGTAGATGCCGAGGGATGCAATGTCGCGCGACAGCACTACGGTCGAGTCGAGGTGGCCGAAGGTGGTCGCGGGCGACGGGTCGGTCAGGTCGTCCGCGGGCACGTAGATCGCCTGGACCGATGTGATCGAACCGACCTTGGTCGAGGTGATGCGCTCCTGCAGCCGGCCCATCTCGTCGGCAAGCGTCGGCTGGTAGCCCACGGCGGATGGCATCCGCCCGAGCAACGCCGACACCTCGACCCCGGCGAGCGTGTAGCGGTAGATGTTGTCGATGAAGAGCAGCACGTCGCGGCCTTCGTCGCGGAAGTATTCAGCCATAGTGAGGCCGGTCAATCCCACGCGCAGGCGGTTACCGGGCGGCTCGTTCATCTGGCCGTAGACCAGCGCCACCTTGTCGAGCACGCCGCCATCTTTCATCTCATGGTAGAAGTCGTTGCCCTCGCGGGTGCGCTCGCCCACGCCGGCGAACACCGACAGGCCGCTGTGTTTCTTGGCGATATTGTTGATCAGCTCCATCATGTTCACGGTCTTGCCCACGCCGGCGCCGCCGAACAGGCCGACCTTGCCGCCCTTGGCGAACGGGCATACCAGGTCGATCACCTTGATGCCGGTCTCGAGCAGCTCCTGGCTGGGCGAGAGTTCCTCAAAGGTGGGCGCCTTGCGGTGGATTTGCATGGTTTTCTCGGCACCGATCGGGCCCTTTTCGTCAATCGGGCGGCCCAGCACGTCCATGATGCGGCCCAAGGTCTTGGGGCCGACCGGCACGGAAATCGGCGCGCCGGTATTTTTCACGATCATGCCGCGGCGCATGCCGTCGCTCGAACCCAGCGCGATGGTGCGCACCACGCCGTCGCCCAGCTGTTGCTGCACTTCCAGTGTCAGGTCGACTTGGTACTGGGGATCGAGCTTAAGCGCGTCATAAATCTTGGGCATTCCGTCGCGCGGAAACTCGACGTCAATCACCGCGCCGATGCACTGGACGATTTTTCCTTCCGCTGGTGCCTGACTCATGTTCGTTCCCCAATTCTCAGATCAATTTCTTCACCGCAAAGACGCGAAGGCGCAAAGGCGCAAAGTATTCGCGAAGATTTCTGTTGTTCCTTTGCGTGGTTTGCTTTGCGTCTTTGCGCCTTTGCGGTTCCCGCCTTTCCTTAAACTGCCGCCGCGCCGCCCACGATCTCGGACAGCTCCTTGGTGATCGAGGCCTGGCGGGTCTTGTTGTAGATCAGCGTCAGCTCGTCGATGACGTTGCCGGCGTTGTCGGAAGCCGCTTTCATCGCTACCATGCGCGCCGACTGCTCGGACGCCATGTTTTCGCACACCGCCTGATACACCAGCATCTCAATGTAGCGCTTCAACGTCTCGTCCAGAACGTCCTTCGCATCGGGCTCGTAAATGTAGTCCCACCTGCCCTCCGGCGCGCCCAGCCTCTCGCCCAAGAACGGCAGCAATTGCTCCATCACCGGCTCCTGTTTCATGGTATTGATGAAGCGGGTGGATAAAATCATCAAGCGGTCGAAACGGTCCTGAGTGTAGCCGTCGAGCATCACTTTCACCGCGCCGATGAGTTTTTCCATGTGCGGCTTGTCGCCGAGGCCCACGACTTGCGACACGATATTCGCACCCAAACGTTGCATGAAACCAAGGCCCTTGTTGCCGATGCAGCAGACCTCGAACTGCTCGCCCTGGGCTTCCCACTCCTTCATCCTGTTAAGGACGAGTCGTAGCACGTTGGTGTTTAAGCCCCCGCACAAGCCCTTGTCGGTGGTAATTACGATGAGGCCGACTTTCTTCACCGTGTCGCGCTCAACCAGGAAGGGGTGGCGGTATTCTGGATTGGCGTGGGAGAGATGCGCCGCGATGTTGCGGATTTTCTCGCCATAGGGGCGAGCGTGCCGCATGCGGTCCTGCGCCCGGCGCATTTTGGAAGCCGCGACCATTTCCATGGCCTTGGTGATCTTGCGCGTGTTTTGCACGCTCTTGATCTTGGTTCGTATTTCTTTACTGCCCGGCATCGGCTTTCCCTTTCACGCGAGTTAAGCGACGCTGTGCGTCCGTTTCAACTCGCACAGTTATTCCGGTACGATTTTTGTGCCGGAATAACCATCAGTAGGCGGCGTTCTTCTTAAAGTCCTTCATCGCCTCATGCAGCGTTGATTCGTCATCTTTGGACAGATCCTTGGTCGACTCGATGCGGTTGACCAGATCACCGTCCTTGCCCTTGATGTAATCGCGCATCGCGCGCTCGGCTGAAAGCGCCTTCTTCACATCGATGTCGTCGAAATAACCGTTGTTCACCGCGAACAGGGTCAGGGCCATCTCCCAGACCTGCAGCGGCTCGTACTGCGGCTGTTTCATCAGCTCGGTCACCCTGCGGCCGCGCTCCAACTGCTTGCGGGTCGCCTCATCCAAATCGGAGGCGAACTGCGCAAACGCCGCGAGCTCGCGGTATTGGGCGAGCGCCAGACGCACGCCGCCGCCCAGCTTCTTGATCGCCTTGGTCTGCGCCGCGCCGCCCACCCGCGACACCGAGATACCGGCATTGATGGCGGGGCGGATGCCGGCGTTGAACAGGTCGGTTTCCAGAAAGATCTGGCCGTCGGTAATCGAAATCACGTTGGTCGGCACGAACGCCGTCACGTCGCCGGCCTGGGTTTCAATCACCGGCAACGCGGTGAGGGAGCCGGTCCTGCCCTTGACCTTGCCGTTGGTGCAGCGCTCGACGTACTCGACGTTCACGCGCGCGGCGCGCTCCAGCAAACGGGAGTGCAGATAAAACACGTCGCCCGGATAGGCTTCGCGTCCCGGCGGACGGCGCAGCAGCAGCGAAATCTGCCGGTAGGCCCAGGCTTGCTTGGTCAGGTCGTCGTAAATGATCAGCGCGTCCTGGCCGCGATCGCGGAAGTACTCGCCCATGCTGCAGCCGGAATAGGGCGCGATGTATTGCATCGCCGCGGACTCGGAAGCGGAAGCTGCGACGACGATGGTGTAGGCCATTGCTCCATGCTCTTCGAGCTTCCTCACCACGTTAACAATGTTTGATGCCTTTTGTCCTATCGCGACATAAATACAAATCAGCTCCTTGCCCTGCTGGTTGATGATGGTGTCCACCGCTACCGCGGTTTTACCCGTCTGGCGGTCGCCGATGATGAGCTCGCGCTGGCCGCGACCGATCGGCACCATCGAGTCAATCGCCTTCAAACCGGTCTGCACCGGCTGCGACACTGATTTGCGCCAAATCACGCCCGGCGCGATTTTTTCAATCGGCGAAGTCTCCTTGGCGTTGATCGGGCCCTTGCCGTCGATCGGCTGGCCGAGCGAGTTCACCACGCGGCCAATCAATTCGGGCCCTACCGGCACCTCGAGAATGCGGCTGGTGCACTTCACGGTATCGCCTTCGGTGATGTGCTCGTATTCGCCCAGCACCACCGAGCCCACTGAGTCGCGTTCCAGGTTCAAGGCAAGGCCAAACGTGTTCTTCGGAAATTCGAGCATCTCGCCCTGCATCACGTCGGAGAGGCCGTGTACGCGGCAGATGCCGTCGGTTACGGAGATCACCGTGCCTTGCGTGCGGGACTCCGCCGTGACCGCAAGGCTCTCGATCTTGCTTTTTATGAGTTCACTGATTTCTGAAGGGTTGACTTGCATTTTTGCTCCCGTGCAAAACCGGTGTGTTGCGGCCTTATCTGGCCAATGCGGCGCGCATCGCTTCCAGCTTGCCGCGCACTGTGGCGTCAAGCACTTCGTCTCCGGCCGCGATTTTCACGCCGCCTATCAGTTCGGGTTCCACGCTCACCTGCGCCACGACTTTGCGTTTGTATTTGCCCTCCAGCCGGCTAACCAACTGCTTGACCTGTTCGTCACTCATCGGAAACGCGGAGGAAATCTTCGCTTCCAGCACGCCTTCCTGCTCCGCCTTGCGCTGCTCGAAGAGCTCGCGGATTTCCGGCAGCAGGAGAAGGCGGTCGTTGCGCGCCAGCACCTGCACAAAATTCCTGCCCGCGCCGTCGAGTTTCTCTCCGCAAACGCCGAGCAGCAGGCCTTCGATCCTCTGCGCGCTGAAATTCGGATTGCCGATGATAGATTGCACCCGCGGCTCTTTCACGACCACTTCCAGGAACGCCAGCATTGCCGACCATTTGGCGAGGGTGTTTTTTTCCCTGGCCAGCTTGAATGCGGCTTCCGCGTAAGGCCGTGCGATGGTGACGTTTTCCGCCATGGCGTTCCTTAGAGTTCAGTCTGGATGGCTTTCAGCAAATCGGCGTGCGCCTTGGCGTCCACTTCGCGGCGCAGAATTTTCTCGGCGCCCGCCATCGCCAAAGCCGACACTTGGCTGCGCAGCGCTTCCTTGGCGCGGCTCACTTCCTGCGCGATTTCCGCCTTGGCGCCGGCGATCATGCGGTCGCCCTCGGCCTTGGCCGCATGCTTGGCTTCCTCGATGATTTGCAGGGCGCGTTTCTCGGCCTGAGCGATGATGTCGGCAGCCTGCTGCTTACCTTCGCGCAGCACTTCCGCCGAGCGTTTCCCTGCCAGTTCCAGTTCCTGTGTGCCGCGCTCGGCGGCAGCCAGTCCGTCGGCGATGCGCTTGGTGCGCTCGGCGAGCAGGCGGGTCAGCGGGCCCCATAGAAAACGGTGGATGAACCAAACCAGTACCGCAAAAGTGATCATTTGACCAAAAAGTGTGGCCGTCACGTTCACGTCTAAACTCCTTTTTTCGTTTGCGCCGCGCTTGCTCGGGGAACTCCGGTCAGGCTAGCCGCCGGCTCCTTTGACAGCAGCCAGAGCGGCGCCGAGGAACGGGTTCGCGAACGTGAAATACATGGCAAACGCGAGCACTATGAACGGAAACGATTCCATCAAACCGGCTGTGATGAACATCTGTATGCGCAATAACGGCAGCAATTCCGGCTGCCGCGCGATGCCCTCCATGTACTTCGCGCAGATCAGGCCCCAGCCCAGCGCCGAGCCCAGGCCTGCGGCGGCGAGAATCACGCCGACGCCGACCGCGGTAGAGGCGTAAATCGCGCCGACCAGATTGATCATGTTTGCGTCCATGTTGCTCTCCCTAAAAGTTAAGGCAAGTTACCGAAAAACCTTGCGTCGTTCTCAATGGGCCTCGTCGAGACTCTGGTGCGCCAGTGTCAGGTACATGATCGTCAGGATCATGAAGATGAACGCCTGCAAAGTGATTATAAGAATATGGAAAATCGCCCACAAACTACCGGGGACCCAGAGAATCCACCAAGGCAATAGCGCGATCAATAAAAACACGAGTTCGCCCGCGAACATGTTGCCGAATAAGCGCAGGCCCAAACTCAGGGGCTTGGCGAGTTCTTCGACGGCGGTCATCATGAAATTGACCGGCATGAGCCATTTGCCAAAGGGGTGAAATAGAAAAGTTTTAATATAGCCTGCCACCCCTTTGACCTTGATGTTGTAGTAAATGACCAGGGCAAACACGGACAAAGACATTCCCAGCGTGGTGTAGGGATCGGTAGTGGGTACCACCTTGAGATGATGAATTCCCACGTATTCGGCGGCCTTGGGCAGCAGGTCCACCGGAATCAAGTCCATGACGTTCATCAGAAATACCCACAGGAATACGGTAAGGGCAAGGGGGCCAATCAAGGGATTATGCCCGGGAAAAGTGGATTTCACTTGACTATCCACGAATTCCAGAATCGCTTCCAATACGTTCTGCGCGCCGCGCGGGTTGTCGAGGCTCAGATGGCGTCCGATGCGCCAGCTGATGAAAACCAGCAACCCGGCGAGCAGCCAGCCAAACACCAGCGTGTCGAGATTAAAAGTCCAGAATCCCTCCCCAACCTGCAGATTGGTCAAGTGGTGCTGAATGTATTCGACCGGGTTGTCTGTCGCGGGACGCGCCGCTTCACTCATATTTTTCTAACCATTAGCCGGGAGGGTGAAGGATGCTCACGAGATTGATCAAAAAACCGAGCTGCGCAACCGCAAACGCCGCGATCAACGGGATCGGGAATAGTTTTAAGCCGCCGATTCCTATCCCCAACAATGCCAGCGTCACGATGAATCGCGGCAGTATGCCGGCATAGAGCGCGAGCTGCACGCCGGCGTGACCTTGCGCCGGAGTTTCCGGGGTGCGTTGCACGCGCCTCCCGAGCAGCCACGTGCTGATCAAAGCGACCGCGCCGCCATACAACGCGGCCAACGCGGCGCCGCTCCCGAGCGAGACGAAAAAGGCTGCGCCCGTCAATAACGTTAAAACAGCCTGGCTCAATAAAACCCTGCGGACACCCTGGCGCAAAATTTCCGCAGCGCAACTCACGCGATCTCTTGGCAATCCGAGTAGAACTTTACTGAGGGAGGCAAGCGGGCTCGTACAAAGTTTAAAAGTGTAATTGCCGCGGCAGTTACCGGTCAATACGGCGACGCACAAATATGGTTAGCGGCGTTAACGCGTGAGTCGGGCGAGAATCTGATCGAGTTGGTCGAGACTGCGATAGCTGATGACGAGTTTGCCGCTGCCTTTTTTGGCGCCGGTCTTGATCGTCACCGTGGTGCCGAGGCGCTGCGAGACCTCCTCCTCCAGGCGCGCGACGTCGCGGTCGGGCCTGGCGCGCGTGCGCGCCGCGTGTCGCGCCAACAGGCGGCCGACACGGGCCTCGACCTGCCGCACCGAGAGCTGTTTCGCCGCCGCCTCGCGCGCGAGCTCGATCTGCCTCAATGCCGGCAGCGCCAGCAGCGCGCGCGCGTGGCCCATGTCGAGCTTGCCCTCGCGCAGCAGTTCCTGCACCGGCGGCGCGAGCTCAAGCAGACGCAGCGTATTGGTGACGCTCGTGCGCGAGCGCCCGAGCCCTTCCGCCACTTGAGCGTGCGTCATACCGAATTCCTCGATCAGGCGCTTCACGGCCGCGGCTTGCTCGAGCGGGTTCAGATCCTCGCGCTGGAGGTTCTCGATCAGCGCGATGGTGAGTGCGTCCCGGTCGGGCACTTTGCGCACCAGCGCCGGCACGCTCGCGAGCCCGGCCATGCGTGCCGCGCGCCAGCGCCGTTCCCCGGCGACGATTTCGTAGCGGCCGTCTCCGATCGGGCGCGCTAGTATCGGCTGCATCACGCCCTGTGCCTTGATCGAGTCGGCAAGTTCGGCGAGCGCCTCGGGGTCCATGCGCGTGCGCGGCTGGTAGCGGCCGGGCTGCAACACATCGATCGCGAGCGTGGTGAGCGTCTCGCCGCCGGCCGGCTCCTCGTCGGTCCCCAGCAGCGCATCCAGTCCCCGCCCCAGTCCTCTCATCTTGGCCATCGCTGTCTCCTCATCCGGTAGCGGCGCGGTTCAGCATCTCGCCGGCGAGCGCGAGATACGCCTGCGCGCCCTTCGAGTCCTTGTCGAACTTCAGCGCCGGCACCCCGAAGCTCGGCGCCTCCGCAAGACGCACGTTGCGCGGGATCACGGTGCGGTACACCTTGTCGCCGAAATGCTCGAGCAATTGCGCCGAGACCTGCCGCGCCAGCGTGTTGCGCGGGTCGTACATGGTGCGCAGCAGCCCCTCGATCTCCAGCCCCGGATTGAGATGCGCGCGCACCTTCTTGATGGTCTGGACCAGGTCGCTCAAGCCCTCCAGCGCGTAGTACTCGCACTGCATCGGGATCATCACCGCGTGGGCCGCGGTCAGCCCGTTCACCGTGAGCAGGTTCAGCGCCGGCGGGCAGTCGATCAGGATGAAATCGTAGTCGTGGGCGGTTTCGGCGAGCGCCTCCTTCAGCCGCTTCTCGCGCCGCTCGAGCTCGACCATCTCGACCTCGGCTCCGGCGAGATCCCGGTTGGCCGGGATCAGGTCGTACCCGCCGTTCTCGGAGCGCTGCCGTACCTCACCGATACGCTTGCCGCCCAGCAACACGTGGTAGACCGTGGCCGCGAGCATGCGCTTGTCCACCCCGCTGCCCATGGTGGCATTGCCCTGGGGATCGATGTCGACCAGCAACACGCGCTGGTGCGCCACGGCGAGGCTCGCCGCCAGGTTGACCCCGGTGGTGGTCTTGCCGACACCGCCTTTCTGATTGGTGATGGCGAGGATTTTCGTCATCGCCTCACGTCCCCTCGATCAGCACCAGGTGGCGTGCGCCGCGCACCGTCGGAACGGCGAGCGGGACCACGCGCTTCAACCGGTATCCCGCCGGCAGCTGCGTGAGCTCCTCGTAGGGATAAACGCCCTTCATTGCCGCCAGCTCGCCACCGGGCGCCACGAGGCGTCCTGCGAGCGCCGCAAACTCCCGCAGGTCAGAGAATGCGCGCGAGATGACGAGCCCGAACGGGTGTGCCGGCCGCCACTGCTCCACGCGCTCACACACCACTTCCACATTGGACAACTCGAGTTCGATCGCCGCCTGTCGCAGAAACGCCGCCTTCTTGTGGCTGGAATCGAGCAACGTCACCTGCGCGAGCGGCAGCGCGAGCGCGAGCGGGATGCCGGGCAGGCCTGCACCGCTGCCGACATCGAGGATGGTGGCGGCCGAGACATGGGGCACCACCGCCAGGCAGTCGAGCAGATGGTGGCTCACCATCCTCGGCGCCTCGCGCACTGCGGTCAGGTTGTAAACCTTGTTCCACTTCTGCAGCAGCGCCAGGTAATCGAGCAGGCGCTGCTGCGTGGGTGGCGGCACCGTGAGGCTGAGCAGCGCGATGCCTTGCGCGAGCTTCGCCGCAAGGCTCATGCCGTCTTGCTGGCGGCGCGGCCGGATTCGCCCGAGCTCGAGCGCGCACCGGTGCGGGCGGCGGCGAAACCGCGCTTCAGCTGCACCAGCAGCACCGAGATCGCTGCCGGGGTGATGCCCGAAATGCGCGCCGCCTGGCCGAGCGTCTCGGGACGGTGCTGATTGAGCTTCTGCTGCGCCTCCACCGACAACCCGCGCACCTGGGTGTAGTCCACGTCGGCCGGCAGCGGCATGTTCTCGTAGTGCTCGTGGCGCGCGATCTCTTCGCGCTGGCGCTCGATGTAGCCCTGGTACTTGGCCTGTATTTCGACCTGCTCCGCGACCCGCGGATCTGCAACCCCCGGGCCGGCGCCCGGCAGCGTCATGAGTTGGGCGTAGCCGACGTCGGGGCGCCGCAGCAACTCGTCCAGCGTACAGTCGCGCTCGAGCGGCTGGCCCATCACGCGCTCCGCCGCGCCGGCCGGCAGCCGCCGCGGGTTGACCCAGGTGCTCTTCAGCCTCTCCTGTTCGCGCGCGAACGCTTCGCGTTTGCGCGCGAACGCTTCCCAGCGCGCGTCATCCACTACCCCCAGATGTCGTCCGATTTCGGTCAGGCGCAAATCGGCGTTGTCTTCGCGCAGACTCAAGCGGTACTCGGCGCGGCTGGTAAACATGCGATACGGTTCGGACACCCCGCGTGTGATGAGATCGTCCACCAGCACGCCGAGGTAAGCCTGGTTGCGGCGCGGGCACCACGGCGCGCGTTCCTTGACGAACAGCGCGGCGTTGATGCCGGCCAGCATCCCCTGGGCCGCCGCCTCCTCGTAGCCGGTGGTGCCGTTGATCTGCCCGGCGAAAAACAGCCCTGCGATCGCCTTCGTTTCGAGCGAGCTTTTAAGTCCCCGCGGATCGAAGTAGTCGTATTCGATGGCATAGCCGGGACGCGTGATGTGCGCGCGCTCGAGGCCCTTGATCGAGCGCACCAGCGCGTACTGCACATCGAACGGCAGGCTCGTGGCTATGCCATTGGGATAAAACTCGCTGACCGTCAGCCCCTCCGGCTCGAGAAATATCTGATGCGAGGCCTTGCCGGCGAAGCGCACCACCTTGTCTTCGATTGACGGGCAGTAGCGCGGGCCGATGCCTTCGATCACGCCGGTGTAAAGCGGTGAGCGGCCGAGACCGCTCAAGATGATGTCGTGGGTGCGTGCGTTGGTGTGCGTGATCCAGCACGGCAGCTGCGGCGGGTGCTGCTCGCGCCGCCCGAGGAACGAAAACACCGGGGTGGGCTCGTCGCCCGGCTGCTCGGTCATCTCCGAAAAATCGATGCTGCGCCCGTCGATGCGCGGCGGCGTGCCGGTCTTGAGCCGCCCCACGGGCAGCTTGAGCTCGCGCAAGCGCCGCGCCAGGGTGAGCGCCGGCGGATCTCCTGCGCGACCGGCCTGATAGTTCTGCAAGCCGACGTGGACGAGACCCGCGAGAAAGGTGCCGGTCGTGAACACGACTGCGGAAGCATCAAAGCGAATACCGATCTGGGTCACCACTCCGGTGACGCGATCACCTGCGAGCGTGAGGTCATCCACCGCCTGCTGAAAAATGCGCAGGTTCGGTTGATTCTCCAAACGACCGCGGATCGCCTTTCTGTAAAACACACGGTCGGCTTGGGCGCGGGTGGCACGCACCGCAGGGCCTTTGCGCGAATTGAGGATGCGGAACTGTATGCCGGCCTCGTCTGTGGCCGCCGCCATAGCTCCCCCAAGCGCATCTATCTCTTTGACTAAATGGCCTTTTCCAATACCGCCGATCGAAGGATTGCAAGACATCTGCCCCAAGGTTTCGACGCTATGGGTCAGCAACAGGGTGTTGCACCCCATGCGCGCTGCTGCGAGCGCGGCCTCGGTGCCAGCATGTCCACCACCGACCACAATAATATCAAATTTTTCAAATAGTTGCATTGATGTTCTCATTCCGCAGACGGATACCATGATAACGCAAAACCAGTCGCAGTAGAACCTGCGCTGAGCAGCTCCAGGCTAGTTTCACGTGAAACCTTAGTTCCACTAAAAGAGATCCCGCCCAATTCCATGCTGCGGCGCAGCATAGACCCTGTTCCACGTGGAACAGGCCATCCTACTTGCCGATACAGAAGCGGGAGAAAATTTCCCCCAACAGATCGTCGGCGGTGTATTCGCCGGTAATCGCACCGAGGGCCTCCTGCGCCAGGCGTAACTCCTCGGCAAACAGTTCGAGTTGGCGCCCGAGCTGGGTTGCCTGCTCCAGATGCGCCTGTGCCGCGCCCAATGCCTGCAAGTGGCGCTCGCGGGCCATGAACAAGCCCTCCCCGCTGCCGTGCCAACCCACGGTGTCGAGCAGCGCCTGGCGCAGCCGCTCGATCCCTGCTCCCGTCTTGGCCGAGAGCCAGACCACGGTGGCGCCGTCAACGCGTTCCACAGCCGGAGCGCGCCCGACGAGATCGATCTTGTTCATGACCCGGATACAGGGAAGCCGGCCCGGTAGTCGGGCCAGGATGTCACGATCCCCTTGGGTTTCGCCGACCGTGGCATCGACCACCAACAGCACGAGATCGGCGCGCTCGATCGCAGCCCAGGTGCGGGCGATGCTGAGCTTTTCCACCGGGTCGCTGGACGCGCGCAGCCCCGCCGTGTCGATGATGTGCGCCGGCACGCCGTTGACAACGACGCTCTCGCGGATCGCATCCCGGGTAGTGCCCGGAATGTCGGTGACGATAGCGAGTTCCTCCCCGACCATGCGGTTGAGCAGGCTCGATTTGCCGACGTTGGGTTGCCCGGCAAGCACCACATGCATGCCCTCGCGCAGCAGGCTCCCCTGCTGCGCTGCCTGCTGCACCTGGGCGAGCCGGGTACGCACCGCAGCGAGCCGGCCATCGGCGTCGGCGCGCCTGAGGAACTCGACATCCTCCTCCGGGAAATCGAGCGTGGCTTCCACCAATGTGCGCAATTCGATCAGCGCGCGCGCGAGTTCTCCGATGCGCTCGGAGAACTCGCCCTGGAGCGAGCGCAGCGCGCAGCGCACGGCCTGAGCGGTGGTGGCATCGATCAAGTCCACCACGCTCTCCGCCTGCGCCAGATCGAGCTTGTCGTTGAGGTAGGCGCGCTTGGTGAACTCCCCCGGCTCGGCGAGGCGCGCGCCCAGCTCGAGACAGCGCCTGAGCAGCAGCTGCAGCACCACCGGCCCGCCGTGTCCCTGCAGCTCGAGCACCTCCTCCCCGGTATAGGAATGCGGCGCCGGAAAGTAGAGTGCGATGCCCTGATCAATTACCTCGCCGTCAGTTCCCAGGAAATCCGTCAGCACCGCTCGCCGCGGCGCCAAGCGTCGGCGGACGAGCTGCGCGATCAGATCAGTAAGCCGGGGCCCGGAGATGCGCACCACCCCGATGCCGCTGCGCCCCGGGGCGGTGGCGATCGCTGCGATGGTGTCGCTCGTCCTCATGACTCCGGCGCGCGCGCCGGGGGTGTCAGCGTATCATCCCGCACCGCCGCTAATTCTTGCGTGGTGCGTTTGCGGCCGTGCGCTCGATGGCGCGCGTGATTTGCCATTGCTGCGCGATCGAGAGCACGTTGTTGACCAGCCAATACAGAACCAGCCCTGCGGGGAAAAAGAAGAAGAAGATACTAAAGACCACCGGCATGATCTTCATCATCTTGGCTTGCACCGGGTCCGGCGGCTCCGGATTGAGCCAGGTCTGCACAATCATGGTAAGCCCCATCAGCACCGGCAAGATGAACCAGGGATCGGGCGCGGCGAGGTCGTCTATCCACAGCATGAAGGGAGCGTGCCGTAGCTCAACGCTAGCCAGCAACACCCAATATAGTGCAATAAAAACAGGTATTTGCACTATAATCGGCATGCAGCCCCCGAGCGGATTGATCTTCTCGGTTTTGTAAAGTTCCATCATCGCCTGCTGCATGCGCTGGCGGTCGTTGCCGTACTGGTCCTTGAGCTTTTGCAACTTGGGGGCGACCACTCGCATCTTGCCCATCGAACGGTAGCTCGCCGCCGACAGCGGGTAGAACAGCAGCTTGATGATCACGGTGAGCAGTATGATCGCTATGCCCCAGTTGCCCGCCCATTGGTTGAGCCAGGCCAGCACCCAGAACAACGGCACCGCGATCACCGTCAGCCAGCCGTAGTCCACGGTGAGGTCGAGCCCCGGCGCAATCTTCGCCAGTTTCTCCTGTTCTTCCGGTCCGGCATAAAGCGGCACAGTGACGCTGGCAGTGTTGCCCGCCGCCACGGTGCCCGCCGGAACGATCACTCCCGCCGCATACAACCCGTCGTCGAGGCGCCGCGTATAGAACTCGCGCGGCGTTCCGTTGCGCGGTAACCACGCGCTGAAGAAGTAATGCTGCAACATGGCGATCCAGCCGTCGTTGCTGTTCTTGGGGTACGGCGCCTTGGCTTTGTCGATGTCGGCGAACGGCAACTTCTGGAACTTTTCCTTATCGGTGTAGACCGCCACACCGGTGAACGTCGGCAGCATCGCTGAGTCGCCCGCCGGCGGCTTGCCGTCGCGCACCACCTGGAAATAGGCGTACGGCTGGATACCGCTGGCGCCGTTGTTGGTGAGCTCGAAGCTAACGTCGACGAGATAGCTGCCACGGTGGAAGCGATAGATCTTGGTCACCTGGACGCCGCCCGCCGGCGGCGCGCTGAGCCGCACCTCCACGCGCTCCTCCCCGTCCGCTAGTTGATAGTTGTCGCCGGTGGCCGCGAACACCGTCCTGTGGTTGGGCAGCACGCCGCCGATCAGCCCGGACTGGGCAAGGTAGGTGCGGTCCGGGGTAGTCTCGAACAACACGAAATCCTTGCCCTTGTCGAGCGTGTCGCGGTGCTTCTTAAACTGCAGGCGGCGCAGATCCCCGCCGTAGGTGTTGAGATGCGCGATTAGCAGATCGGTCTCGACCCGGATCGGGGTACCCGCCTCGGGAGGGCGTTGTCCTTGCTGCGGCACTGCGGTCTGCGCTGCAATCAGTTGGTCGCTCGGGACCGGTGGCTGGGCGGCAGGGGGCGTGGCCTTGTCGGCCTTGTCGCGCGCGGTGGTCGCGGGCGGCGCCGGGTGCTGATCGCGCTGCCAGGCATCCAGCAGCAGGAACACTGAGAACGAGAAGACGAAAAACAAGATCAGGCGTTGCGAGTCCATGACTGTGCCTTGCCGTCGCCGTGCACCGTCCTAGCCGTCGCGCGCGGGTGCCCGCGCACCGAGATCGACGAGCAATTTGGCAAGTTCGGCGCGCGCTGCGGCGCCGGCCCCGCGCGCCGGGCAGCGGCGCACCTGCACCACCACATCGATACCCGCCAAGCGGTGGCGGGTCATGCGAAACACTTCCCGCACCAGCCGCTTGGCCCGATTGCGGTCAACCGCACGCGGCACCACCTTCTTGCTGGCGATGATACCGATGCGCGCTTGAGACAGGCCATTCGTCCTGGCAAACAGGATGAAATGACGGCGCGCTCCCGCTGCGCCTGCGGCCAGCGCCGCCGCGTACTGTTCGCGGCGTTGCAGCCTCGCCGCGCGCGGTAAAGTCAGTGCGGCAGGCGCTGTGCTCAGACGCCCAACCGCACGCGGCCTTTGGCGCGGCGTGCACGCAGCACCGCGCGCCCGCCGCGGGTGCGCATGCGCACGCGAAAGCCGTGGGTGCGCTTGCGGCGCGTCACCGACGGCTGATAGGTCCGTTTCACGTTTGGCTGCCCCCGCAGTTAAAAAGCGCGCTATTACAACCTCTAATGTGCTGCCGTGTCAACCTCGGCGCGGTCGCAAAAAAACGCTGCATCATCGGCCGAAACCTGTGGATAACTGCCTGCAAAAAGGATAAAATCCCGATCTGAAAAACGCCCCTTCGTCCGGGTCCGAATTCGAACTCCAACGCGACGCCGATGAACAGCTTCTGGCGCTTCTGTCTAGCCCACTTCGAGAAGGAACTCCCGCCTCAGCAGTTCAGAACCTGGATCAAGCCGCTCCGGTTTCGCGCTGATGGTAACGCGCTCACGCTGGTAGCACCCAACCGCTTCGTGCAGCAGTGGATACGCGACAAGTTTCTCCTGCGCATCGAGCAGCTGGCACGCGACCAGCTGAAACGGCCGATCGAGGTGCGTCTGGTACTGGCTGATAAGGAACATCCGGCGCCGCACCCTCCGCAGCTGGCGCAGGCAATGAACAACAGCGGCGCCAAGCCGAGCAGCCGCGAGGTCTCGCGCCTCAACCCGGCATTCTCCTTTGAGACATTTGTCACCGGGAAAGCCAATGAATTGGCGCGCGCGGCAGCGATACAGGTTGCAGAGCGGCCCGGTACAGCCTACAACCCGCTGTTCATCTACGGTGGCGTAGGGTTGGGCAAGACCCACCTGATTCAGGCGATCGGCAACCACCTCCGTACCCGCATGCCTGAAACCAAGATTCGATACATCCATGCCGAGCAGTACGTTTCCGACGTGGTGCGCGCCTATCAGCACAAGGCCTTCGACGATTTCAAGCGCTATTACCATTCCTTGGACTTGCTGCTGATCGACGACATCCAGTTTTTCAGCGGCAAGAGCCGCACCCAGGAGGAGTTCTTCTACGCCTTCAACGCGTTGATCGAGGCTCACAAGCAGGTAGTGATCTCCTGCGACACCTACCCCAAGGAAATCGCCGGCATCGAAAATCGCCTGATCTCGCGCTTCGGCTGGGGTCTCACCGTTGCCGTTGAGCCGCCGGAGCTCGAGATGCGCGTGGCGATCCTGCTCAAGAAAGCCGAGGCTGATGGCGTAAAGCTGGATGAGGCGGTGGCTTTCTTTCTCGCCAAGAACATCCAGTCCAATGTGCGCGAACTCGAGGGGGGGCTGAAGCGCGTGCTCGCTTTTGCGCGCTTTACCGGGCAGGTTCTCTCGGTGGAGGTATGCCGCGATGCGCTGCGCGACCTCCTGGCAATCCAGCAACGCCAAGTCTCGATCGAGAACATCCAGAAGACGGTGGCCGACTACTACAAAATCAAGGTCTCGGAGATGTACTCTAAGAAACGCAGTCGCAACGTTGCTCGCCCGCGCCAGGTTGCCATGGCGCTCGCCAAGGAACTGACACAACTTAGCCTTCCAGACATCGGGGAAGCATTCGGCGGCCGTGACCATACCACCGTACTGCACGCCTGCCGCAAGATTACGTTGCTGAAGTCGACCAACAGTGAACTGACACGCGACTTTGACTCGTTACTAAAAGTGCTGAGGAGTTGATTCATTCTGTGCAACTTGTGGATAACCCTCCACGCCGGCGTTGCCGGGAAAGGCTATCCACAAATCTCCCACACGCCCACGGCCGTGTGATGCACAGCGTTACGCCGACGTTACCCATTGACAACATAACGGTTCCGCGGTTAACCACAGGAGACGGGCAGGCCTACTAAACCTACTAAGTAAGTACAAACATAATTATGAAACTAGTCCAGATCGAACGCGATGCGCTCCTCAAGCCGCTGCAGGCAGTAACCGGGATCGTCGAAAAACGCCACACCCTGCCGATCCTGTCGAATGTCCTGATTGAACGCAAGCAAGGGCAACTGCATTTGGTGGCGACCGACCTCGAAATCCAGGTGGCAACAAGCGCCGATGTTGCTGCGGGCGGTGGTGATGACATTAGCCTGACGGTTTCGGCGCGCAAACTCCAAGACATCCTACGCGCGCTGCCTGAGGCGACCGAAACCACCCTTGATGTGCAAAACAACCGTTTGCAGGTGCGCTCAGGCAAGAGCCGTTTCAACCTGCAGACGCTACCGGCCGTAGATTTTCCTACTCTTGCTGATCCGGGACCGGCACAGGCCAAGGTAACAATGCCACAGAAGGCGCTTCGGGAGTTGCTGCTGCTGGTGCAGTACTCGATGGCACAGCAGGACATACGCTATTACCTGAATGGGCTGCTGCTGGTGCTCGACGGTGGCCAGCTCAAGGTAGTCGCTACGGACGGGCATCGTTTGGGCTATGCAGCGAGACCGCTCGGCCAACAACAGGAAAAGCGTGAGGTAATCTTGCCG
Source organism: Betaproteobacteria bacterium (assembly GCA_023266245.1). GTDB lineage: Bacteria > Pseudomonadota > Gammaproteobacteria > Burkholderiales > SG8-41 > SG8-41. Next base: position 17,058 of record JAHFRO010000023.1, read on the forward strand.
CGCAAGGCAGTGCTGGAGCTGGGCAAGCTGCTCGGAGACAGCGATGAGGCGGTCGCGATAGAGGTCTTCGCTGGTCAAGTACGCTTCACGTTTGGAAGCGTGGTGCTCACGACCAAGATCATCGACGGCAAGTTCCCTGATTACACCAGAGTGATCCCAGCCAATTACCAGAAACGCTTTACGATCAATCGCTTACTGCTACTACAGTCGCTGCAACGCGCGGCCATACTGTCCAACGAGAAATTCCGTGGCGTGCGCTGGATGATGACCGGCAACAGCCTCAGGATCTCGTGCACCAACAACGAGCAGGAGGAGGCGCAAGAGGAACTCGATATTGCCTACAACGGCGACCCGCTCGACATCGGGTTCAACATCACCTATCTGCTGGACGTCTTGAACAACGTGCACTGTGAAAATGTCGAATGTGCACTGGGCGACGCCAACAGCAGCATGCTCATCATGGTGCCGGACAATCGCGAGTTCCGGTATGTGGTAATGCCGATGCGCATCTGATGGGATAACGAATGAGCACACAGGCCAGCGAGAAAGAGCAGCTGCGACCGGCTGACGACTACGACGCCAGCAGCATCAAGGTCCTGAAAGGCCTTGATGCCGTGCGCAAGCGGCCGGGCATGTATATCGGCGATACCAGCGACGGCTCGGGCCTGCACCACATGGTGTTCGAGGTGGTGGACAACGCGGTGGACGAGGTCCTTGCGGGATACTGCAACGAAATCACCATCACCATCCACACCGACAATTCGGTGAGCGTGGTCGACAATGGCCGCGGCATTCCGACGGAGGTACACCCGGAGGATGAGCAGGAGCGGTCGACGGCCGAAGTCGTCATGACCGAGCTCCATGCCGGCGGCAAGTTCGACAACAACTCCTACAAAATCGCAGGCGGACTGCACGGCGTGGGGGTGTCGGTGGTGAACGCGCTTTCAGAGTGGCTACGGCTCGTGATCCGCCGCGACGGCAAGCTCCACCAGATGGAGTTCCGCATGGGTGAGCCTGTCGCCCCGCTCAAGACGGCCGGCAAGACCGAGCGCCGCGGCACCGAGGTGCACTTTCTGCCAAGCAAGGAGGTCTTCGGCAACATCGAATACCACTACGAAATACTCGCCAAGCGGCTGCGCGAACTGGCGTTCCTCAACAGCGGGGTCAAAATCACGCTGGTCGATCAGCGCACCGGCAAGGAGGAGAAGTTTGCATTCACCGGCGGCATCAAGGGATTCGTCGAGTACATCAACCGCAGCAAGAACGTGTTGCACTCGAACATTTTCTACGCGATTGGCGAGAAGGACGGCGTCACGGTGGAGGTGGCGATGCAGTGGAACGATTCCTATCAGGAATACGTCCAGTGCTTCACCAACAACATTCCCCAGCGTGACGGCGGCTCTCACCTCACTGGCTTGCGGGCAGCGATGACGCGCACGCTCAATCAGTACATCGAGTCGAACAAGCTCTCCGAGAAAGCGAGGGTAGAGACCAACGGGGACGACATGAAGGAGGGGCTCACCGCGGTGCTCTCGATGAAGATGCCGGAACCCAAATTCTCCTCACAGACCAAGGACAAGCTGGTTTCCTCGGAAGTGCGCCCGGTGGTGGAGGAGATCGTCGGGCAGAAGCTCACCGAATTCCTGCTCGAGAAACCGGGCGATTCGCGCGTCATCTGCGCCAAGATCGTCGAGGCGGCGCGGGCGCGTGAAGCGGCGCGCAAGGCGCGCGAGCTGACGCGCCGCAAGGGCGTGCTCGACTCCTTCGGGCTGTCGGGCAAGCTCGCCGATTGCCAGGAGCGCGACCCCGCCCAGTCTGAACTGTATATCGTCGAGGGTGACTCCGCCGGCGGCTCGGCCAAGCAGGGCCGCGACCGCAAGTTCCAGGCGATTTTGCCGCTCAAGGGCAAGATCCTGAACGTCGAGAAAGCGCGCCTCGACAAACTGCTGTCCTCGCAGGAGATCATCACCCTGATCAGCGTGCTCGGCACCGGCATCGGCAAGGAGGAATACGCACCGGAGAAGCTGCGTTACCACCGCATCATCATCATGACCGACGCCGACGTCGACGGCTCGCATATCCGCACCCTGCTGCTCACCTTCTTCTACCGGCAAATGCCGGAACTCATCGAGCGCGGCCACATCTACATCGCCCAGCCGCCGCTCTACAAGGTGAAGCACGGCAAGGCCGAGCGCTACCTCAAGGACGAACACGAGCTCAAACAGTTCCTGCTCAAGCTCGCGCTGTCGGAAGCCGAGCTCTACACCTCGGCCAAGGCGCAGCCGCTCAAGAAGGAGTCCCTGGAACAGGTTGCGAAGGAATACCTGCTGGCCGAGGCGGTGATCGAGCGCGTCAGCCGCCTGATCGACGCGGACGTGTTGCACGCGCTGTTACGCCAGCCGGTTGCCTTCGACCTTACCGACGAGAAGGCGGCGCAAAAAAGCGCCAAGGCGCTCGCCGCACAGCTCGCCGCGCAAGAGATACGCGTCGAGGCCAGGTTCGACGACAAGAGCGAGCGCCACGTGCTTGCGCTGAGCCGCACGCAGCATGGCATCGTGCGCCACTGCTACATCGACGCCGACTTCGTACAAAGCGGCGACTACGCCCAGATCAAGCGCACCGCGCAGGTGCTGCAGGGACTGCTCGGCGAGGGAGCGCATGTCAGACGCGGCGAGCAGCAGCACCCGGTCACGGAATTGCGCGAAGCGATCGAGTGGCTGCTCGGGGAAGTGCAGCGCGGGGTGAGCATCCAGCGTTACAAGGGTCTGGGCGAGATGAACCCCGAGCAGCTGTGGGAGACCACCATGGATCCCAAGACGCGGCGACTGCTCAAGACACAGATCGAGGATGCCATCATGGCTGAGGAAATCTTCTCCACCCTGATGGGCGACCAGGTCGAGCCGCGCCGCAACTTCATCGAGGCCAACGCGCTCGGCGTGCGCAACCTCGACATCTAATCTAGGCTGCCTTACGCCGCGCCTTCGTTGGCAGCTTGGCGCCGGCTTTGGCTCGTTTCGTGGCGGCGGGCGGCGGGGCGTTGTCGCGTTGGCGCCGTATCGTGCTCGCCGCCGCTGTGGCGGGCCTGGGCGCGGGCGTCGCGCGGGGCGTGCGCGCCTCGAACTCGAAGCCGATCCTGCCAACGGGCGTCTTCACCAGGTAAGCCTTGAACTGTCGCCCTTTCTTCGAAACGAACCGCGACAGCAGATCACTGCGGCCGGTGGCCAGCAGCTTTTGCATCTGCATGTGCTCAATCGGCTGCTGCAGGATCATCTTGCCGGAGCGGAAATCACAGGAGCGCGCGGGACCGACCGCTTTTTCGCAGACGTAGGCCGCGCCGTGCCCGAACACGCGCGCGCCGCACTTGGGACACGCTCCGACGCTTTCCTGCCCGCTGAAATCGGGTGCGTTCCCGGTTTCATCCGCGGAACGGGCCTGCCCGAAGTCGAACTCGAGGCGGTGCTCATCGGTGAGCCGCACGCCGGCGGCGAATGGCCTGCCCATGCGGCTGCGAAATCCAGTGAGCGGGCCCACGAAGCGCTTCGTGATGAGCTCCGCGATCTCCTCGGGCGCCCACTCGCGCCCGGCGGTCACCTTCCACAGCGATAAGTCGCACGACTGGCACTGGAACTTGCGGTAATTCTCCTGTACCACGCCGCCGCATTTGGGACAGGGGGCTTCGACGGTGGCGTAGGCCGTGTCTGGGATGTCGCCGTCCTTGATGCGGTCCACGAGGTCGCGCGTCACCTGCTCGATGTGGTCCATGAACTCCCCGCGGCGCAACCTCCCGGACTCCATCAGTTTCAGCTTGTACTCCCAGTCGCCGGTGAGCTCGGGGGAGGTGATTTCGGTGACGCCGAAGTGCTTCAGCGCGAACAGCAGGGAAAACGCCTTCGGCGTCGGCACCAGCTCCTTGTTGTTGCGGTGCATGTAATCTTCGTAGATCAGGCCCTCGATGATCGCTGCGCGCGTGGCGGGCGTGCCGAGCCCCTTTGCTTCCATCGCGGCGCGCAACTCGTCGTCCTCGACCAGTTTGCCCGCGCCTTCCATCGCGGAGAGCAGCGTCGCCTCGGTGTAGCGCGCGGGCGGTTTGGTCTGGTTGGCAACCGCGTTTGCTTCTGGCACGCCCACTTTCTCGTCTGCGGCGACGGCCGGCAGGTTCTCGCTTTCGTCCTGCGCGGACTTGCCGTAGACCCTGAGCCAGCCGGGGTTCTGCAGGATCCGCCCGTCGGTCTTGAAGTGATGCCCGCCCACCGTGGTGATGCGCGTCGTCTGCAAATATTCGGCCGCCGGATGGAACACGGCGAGGAACCGCCGCACCACGAGATCGTAGAGCTTGTGCTCGGCTTCATGGAGGTGCTTGGGCGACAGCAGCGTGGGGATAATCGCGAAGTGGTCGCTCACTTTCGCGTTGTCGAACACGCGCTTGTTCGGTTTCACCCATCCATTCTTGAGGATGCTCTTTGCGTGTGGCGCATAGTCGCGCGCGCCGGAGAGCATATCCATGGCTTTTTTCACCGTGCCGAGGTAGTCCTCGGGCAGCGCGCGCGAGTCGGTCCGCGGGTAGGTGAGGACCTTGTGCCTTTCGTAGAGCGCTTGCGCCAGGGAGAGGGTGGTTTTCGCCGAGAAGCCGAAGCGGCCGTTGGCCTCGCGCTGCAGGCTGGTGAGGTCGAATAGCAGCGGCGAAAGCTGCGAGGAGGGCTTGGTCTCCTCGCTGACGGTTCCGGTCTTGCCGCGGCAGGCGGCGGCGACGGCCTCGGCTTGGGTCGCACTCCACAGGCGCTCGGGCTTGCGCTCGGTGTCATCCTCCTTCTTGAACTGGGGGTCGAACCAGCGGCCGGCGTATTCGCCCGCCTTGGCGGTAAAGCGCGTGTGCACCTCCCAGTAGTCGCGCGCCCGGAAGCTGCGGATGCGTTCCTCGCGCTCGACGAGAATCGCGAGCGTGGGAGTCTGCACCCTGCCTACGGTGGTCTTGTAAAAGCCGCTTTCGCTGATGCGGTTGTTGAAGGCGGTCATGGCGCGCGTGCCATTGATGCCGACCAGCCAGTCGGCCTCGGAACGGCAGCGCGCGGCATCCGCGAGCGCCAGCAGTTCCTTGTTAGGGCGCAGGCTGGCAAAGCCCTCGCGGATCGCCGCGGGCATCATCGACTGCAACCAGAGCCGTTCGATCGGTTTGGCAGTTCTAGAGTATTGGGCGATGTAGCGAAAGATGAGCTCGCCTTCGCGCCCCGCATCGCAGGCGTTGATGATCCCTGTCACATCCTTGCGCTTGATGAGCCTCAGCAGCAGGCTCAGTCGCGAGCCGCTCTTGTCGTCGATCGGGGCGAGGTCGAACTGCGGCGGGATGACCGGCAGGTGCCGGAACGTCCATCGGCCCGAACGCGGGTCGTGTTCCTCGGGCGCCTGCAGTTCGAGCAGGTGGCCAACGGCCGAGCACAGCACGTAGCGATCGTTCTCGTAATAGTCGCCGTGCCGCGTGAAACCGCCGAGCGCGCGCGCGATGTCGGCGGCGACCGACGGCTTCTCCGCGATGATCAGCTGTTTTCCCATGCGCTCGACAGGTCAGTTGGCGTGGCGAAAAGAGCGCAGATGATAAGTACAAACATTTGACTAGGCAAGCGCGCAGCACTGATGCGCGCGGACCAGCGCAGCATGAAGCGCGCGGCTCTGGCGGGAAAAAGGGGGGAGTTCGCGCGACGATAAGTGAAGAATTTCACGGCAGCGGCGCGTGTCTCGACTAGCGGTGCACGCGCTGCAACAGTCCGCCCGGCAAGATTGCGATCAGTCCCTCCAGCTCGAGTTGCGTGAGCAGGGCGGTAATCTCCGCTGCGGTCAGCCCGCTGCGCGCAGCCATCGTGTCGAGATCGCAGGGATCGTCACCCAGCGCATCGAGCAGCTGCCGCGCGCGTGCATCCGCGGCAGCAACCGCAGCCGGCGGCGCAGCCGGGGCCTGCGCCGCCGGCAGCCGCAGTTCCTCGAGGATGTCGTGGGCGCTTTCGACCAGCTTCGCACCCTGCTTGATGAGCGCGTGACAACCCTTGGAGAGGGGCGAGTGTATCGAGCCGGGGATGGCAAACACCTCCCTGCCCTGCTCGGCGGCAAGCCGCGCCGTGATCAGGGAGCCGCTGTCCGCGGCCGCTTCCACCACCAGGCAGCCGAGCGCGAGCCCGCTGATCAGGCGATTGCGGCGCGGGAAGTTGCCGGCGAGGGGGCGCGTGCCGAGCGGAAACTCGGAAATGAGGGTGCCGCGCGCGGCGAGTTCGTGCGCCAGGGCGCGGTTACGCGCCGGGTAGACGATATCGGCCCCAGTGCCCAGCACCGCCACGCTGCTCGCGGCCCCGGCGAGTCCGCCGCGATGCGCCGCGGCGTCGATGCCGAGCGCGAGCCCGCTGACGATGGTGAGTCCCGCGTCGCTCAACGTCCTGGCGAAAGCCTCGGCATTGACCACACCCTGGGCGGTCGCATTACGGCTGCCGACGATGGCGAGCGCGGGGCGCTGCAGCAGGTCGAGACGCCCCTTGACGTAGAGCAGCGGCGGCGGATCGGGGATCTGCAGGAGTTGTTGCGGATAGTGCGCGTCGGCGAGGGTGACAATGTGGTTGGCGGAATCGTCCAGCCACGCGCCGGTGGCGGCCACAGCGTCGTCTGCCGCGCCCCCCCTGATCGCAGCGGCGATCCGGTCCGGCACGTGGTGCGCCAGCGCGGCGCGGCTTGCCGCGACCACTCCCTGCGGGTCACCGAATGCGGAGAGCAGCCGCCGCAGACCCTCGCCGCCCAGGCCCGGCGTGAGGCTCAACCTGAGCCATGCAGCAAGTTCCTCATCGAGCGGCATGGCGCCGCGGGGAAGGGTGCCGCGCGGCGCGCATGGCAGGCACCGCGGGTGCGGCAGCGCGCGGCGTCGGCAAGAGCCGCGCCGGATCAGGGGTTGGTGACGACGTCGTAGAGCGCCACCGGGCGCGAGGCCTGCATGATGAGGCCGTAGGCGGCGCGGTCGAAGGTGCGGAATACCATCACCAGCCCATAGCGCTCGTCCGGCAGCTTGGCGATATCCGCTTCGCTGATTGGCTGCCCGCGAGTATAGACTGGCGCATCGCGCGGTGTGACCTGCTCGCTGTAGTACGGTCGCGGGGCGTCATTCCCGCTCAGCCCCTGGCGGCCGTAGAGAGGTGAGGTGCGCTGTTCGTAGCGCGCAGCGGTCTGGCTGCGGTAAATCGCCAGCACGTGCCCCACTTCGAGGCCGTCGCGGCTGCCCTTGGACAGGGCAACGATGCCGGCCGGGCCGGTCTCTCCCAGGTTGCCGTAGGCCGAAACGATGCGGCCGCGCACCGGCTTCTGCGGCGCGCGCGGCACGTAGGCGAAGATAGGCTGTTCCCTGGACGCGGGCAGCAGACGGTCGCCGACGTAGATTTCCTGCGTTGACCGGGTGATCTCGATGGTGCTCGGTTCGCCGTACTTGAGCACGCGCGCCTCGCCCAGGTAAACCGTTTCATAGCCCAGCGTTTCCTGGGTGTCGGGGTCGATCAGGGCGTCGGCGCGCCGGAAGATTTGCCACACCTCGCCCTTGTCCTTGGTCAGCCCTTCGACATAGGCAATGTTGCCGGCACCGATCGCCACGCGGTTTTCCTCGGTGGCGCGGATCACGGCCGCGCCGTCGAGTTCGGTCTGGCCGACCACCAGAGGCTTGGACAGGAACGGCTCGATCACCGATGGCTGGATGGTCGGAACCGCCTTCGCCGCGAGCGGCTCAACCCGCACTTTGGGCGAGAGCTTCACGGTATCGGTCTTCAGCAACCGCAGCCGTGCCTCCTGTGCCGAGCGGTCAAGCACGATGACGTCACCCGGGTAGATGAGGTGGGGATTCTTGATCTGGTCCTGATTCATCTTCCACAGCTCAGGCCATTTCCAGGGGTCCTTCAGGAAGCGCCCGGAGATGGCCCACAGCGTGTCACCCCTGACCACGGTGTAGCGGTCCGGCGCGTCGTCCTTCAAAGCCTGGGCCTCGGCGGCAAACGCCGGCGCGAACGGAGTCAGCAGCAAAATCAGGGATATAATTGCTTTACCCATGGAACGCCCCCACTAAACAGACTAAGAGGCGCAGCCCCGACTACGGAACTGCGCCCGAGATATTGGTTTAAATTCTGCATCTAGCTGATTAAATTAGCAAGCTTTTTCATGGCAATTTTGCACATTTTGCGTTATCCCGATTCGCGCCTTCATAAAGTAGCCGCTAAAGTGGACCGGGTCGACGACAGGATTCGTAAGCTAATCAATAACATGGCTGAGACCATGTACGCCGCCCCTGGGGTTGGGCTGGCCGCTACACAAGTCGATGTCCACAAACGCGTGATCGTCATCGACATCTCGGAAACGCGCGACGAGTTAAGGGTGTTTCTCAACCCCGAGCTCATAGCCGCGAGCGGCGAAGCCGACTGCGAGGAAGGCTGCCTGTCGGTGCCGGGGATCTACGAAAAAGTGCGGCGCGCCGAACGCATCACGGCGCGCGCGCTCGATGCCGAGGGCAAGCCCTTTACGCTGGAAGCCGAGGGGCTGCTTGCGGTGTGCATCCAGCACGAGATGGATCATCTCGAGGGCAAGGTGTTTGTCGAGTACCTCTCGAGGTTGAAGCAGCAGCGCATTCTCGCCAAGCTCAAGAAGCAAGGGCGGCGCGCGCCGCAACCCGAGGCCGGCCGGCCTGTGCTCTAATCACTGCCGGCCGCTTACGCGCGGCGGTTGCCTGTGCGGGCTACCCACCCGCAGCGCGGTGCTACCGGCACTCGTCGACGCACCCCCTAAACCGTTTGTCGCCTGATATCGAGCGCCGCGGCGCCCTCCTCAGATGAAAATCGTGTTCGCCGGCACTCCCGAGTTCGCCGCGGCATCGCTGCAGGCCCTGCGCGCCGCCGGGCACGACGTCACCCTGGTGCTGACGCAGCCCGACCGCCCTGCTGGCCGCGGGCTGAAGCCGCAGGCCTCCGCCGTGAAGCAGCTGGCGCAACAGCACGGGCTGCGGGTGTTGCAGCCGCCGACCCTCAAAAACGCGTCTATCCTCGCCGCAGTGACGGCGGCCGCGCCCGAGGCGATCGTAGTTGCCGCGTACGGACTGATGCTGCCAGCGGGGTTGCTCAAGCTGTCGCCGCGCGGCTGCCTCAACGTGCACGCCTCATTGCTGCCGCGCTGGCGCGGAGCGGCGCCGATACAGCGCGCGCTGCTCGCAGGCGATGCCGTGACCGGCATCACCATCATGCAGATGGACGAAGGCCTCGATACCGGGCCGATCCTGCTGCAGGAAGCGATCCCGATCGCGGCCGAGGACACCGCGGGCACGCTGCACGACCGGCTCGCCGTGCTCGGAGCGCAGCTGCTCGTCCGCGCGCTCGCCGCCCCGCCCGCGCCGCGCCCGCAGGACGAGCGCGGCGCCACTTACGCCGCGCGCATCGGCAAGCGCGAAGCCGAGATCGACTGGTGCCGGCCGGCGGCAGAGATCGAGCGCCAGGTGCGCGCATTCGATCCCGTCCCCGGCGCGCAAACACGGCTTGACGGCGTGGAGTTCAAGGTCTGGCGCGCGCGCATCGAGCGCGGCGTCACCGCCGCGCCGGGCACGGTGTGTGCGGCCGAGCCGGCGGGCATCGTGGTGGCATGCGGCGCGGATGCATTGCGCATCACCGAGCTGCAGCGCGCAGGGGGCAGGCGGCTCGCGGCGCAGGCCTTCCTCTCCGGCTTCAAGCTCGCACGCGGCACGCGCCTTGGGACAGGCGATGGTTGAGATCCAGCGACTCGCGAGCGCGGTGGTCGGGCGCGTGCTCGCCGGACGCAGCCTCGATGCCGAACTCGGGGCGGTGTGGCGCCGCCATGTGCAGCTCGCCGGGCGCGAACGCGCTGCGATCCAGGACCTCGCTTACGGCACGCTGCGCTTCCTGGGGCGGTTCGAAGCGCTGCTCGAGGCGCTGCTCGACAAGCCGCTGCAGGATGCGCGGCTGCGCGCGCTGCTGCTCGTTGCTTTGTACCAGCTCGAGCACACACGCGCCGCGCCGCATGCGATCGTGGATAACGCGGTGCGTACCTGCGAAACCCTCGGTCTGGCGGCGGCGAAAGGGCTCGCTAACGCGGTGCTGCGCAACTTCCTGCGCAACCGCGCCGCGCTCGCCGCCCGCGCGCAGCGCTCGGAGACCGCGCGCTATTCCCATCCGCAGTGGTGGATCGACAAGCTGCGCGCGCAGTATCCATCGCATTACGCGGTGGTTCTGGAAGCCGACAATCTGCATCCCCCGCTCGCACTGCGGGTCAACCGTCGCCGCGTCACCACCGCGGGCTATCTCGCGCTGCTGGCGCAGCACGGCATCGCGGGCGAGGCGTACGGGGAAACCGCCGTAGTGCTCGGCTCGCCGCTGCCGGCCGAACGCATACCGGGACTGGCCGACGGCCTGGTGTCGGTGCAGGACGCCGCGGCGCAGCTCGCGGCGCCGTTGCTCGATCTGAGCGACGGCATGCGCGTGCTGGATGCGTGCGCAGCGCCGGGCGGCAAGACCGCCCATGTGCTGGAGCTGGCCGATGTGGACCTTACCGCGCTCGACAGCGACGCGGAGCGGCTGGAGCGGGTGCGCGCCAACCTCATGCGCCTGGGACTTTCGGCGCGCGTTGTTTACGGCGATGCATGCGCCCCGGCAGACTGGTGGGATAGCAAACCCTTCGAGCGCATACTTGCCGACGCGCCGTGCAGCGCCTCGGGCGTGGCGCGGCGGCATCCCGACATCAAGTGGCTGCGGCGCGCAGCCGACGTCGCGCAGTTCGCTCAGCTGCAGAGCCGCATGCTGGATGCATTGTGGCAGTTGCTCGCCAGAGGTGGTAAATTGCTGTACGCAACCTGCTCGGTATTTCACGAGGAAAATCACCAGCAGGCCGCGCAGTTTGTGGAGCGCCACCGGGACGCGACGCGCCTCACCCTCCCCGCGGTCGATAACGATCCACAACTCCCCGCGGGTCAACTGCTTCCGGATCAACGGCATGACGGCTTCTTCTATGCGCTGCTGCAGAAGGCATAGCTGGCTTTCTGCGCTGGCGGCGCTGTGGCTGCTTGTCGCCGCGCCGCTCCCGGCTCATGCCGACGGCATCGAGGTGAGGAAGGCCGCGCTGACCGCAGCCGAAGACGGCTATTTCCTCGAGGCCGGGTTCGACATCACTCTTACCCATACCCTGGAAGACGCGCTCAGCAAAGGCGTACCGCTGTATTTTCTGCTCGAGTTCGAGCTGGTGCGCCCGCGCTGGTACTGGTTCAACGAGAAAGTCGCCAATACCCAGCAGCAGTATCGCCTGTCCTACAACGCGCTCACCCGCCATTACCGCGTCGGCGTCGGCACGCTCTACCAGAATTTCGACACACTCGCCGAGGCGCTGGAGTTCCTGAGCCGGGTGCGGTTGAGCGAGATCGCCGAGCCGGGCGCGCTGAAGAAGGACGCCAGTTACTCGGCGGCGGTGCGCCTGCGCCTCGACGTTTCGCAGTTGCCGCGGCCGTTCCAGATCAGCGCCGTCGGCTCGCGGGAGTGGAGCATCAGTTCCGACTGGTACCGCTGGACGGTGTCGCCATGAGCCCGGACCTGCCGCAGGTCAGGCCGGCGCTGTCGCGCGCCGTGGTGCGCTACGTGCTCATCCTGTGCGTGGGGCTGGGCGCGATCGCCCTGTTCCTGCTCGCCACCGCGAGCGCCAACCCGGCGTCGTTAGCGGAGCGGTATCCGCTGCTGCTGGTACTGAACGGCGCGGTGGCATTCATGCTCACTGCGCTCGTCGTCTATCAGCTCGTCACGCTCCGGCGCAAGCTCAAGGGCGGCGTGTTCGGCTCCAAGCTCACGCTGCGGCTGGTGTTGCTGTTCGCGTTGATGGCGGTGCTGCCGGGCGCGCTGATCTACGGCATGTCGGTGCAGTTCCTGGCGCGCTCGATCGAGTCCTGGTTCGAGGTGCGCGTGGACAAGGCGCTCGAGGGGGGGCTCAGCCTCGGCCGCGGCATGCTCGACAACATGCTCAAGGACCTGACGGAGAAAGCGGATGCCATGGCGCTTACGCTCTCGACGCGGCCGCCAGCGGAGCATCAGGCGGCGCTCAACGCGTTGCGTGAGCAGGCCGGGGTGCAGGAGGCAACGCTGTTCAGCGAGCGCGGGCGGATGCTCGCCTTCTCCGGCAACGAGCGCGTGGGACTGATGCCGGAGTTGCCGGGCGGCCCGGCGTTGCGGCAGCTACGGACGCAACGAAGCTACAGCGCGATCGAGGCGATCCCCGACAAGGGCCTCTACCTGCGCGTGCTGGTGCCGGTATCCGTGGTGAGCCTCGCCGACGAGCCGCGCGTGCTGCAGCTGCTGCAGCCGGTGCCGAAGCAGCTCGCGCAGGACGCCGAAGCGGTGCAGTCCGGCTACCGGGAATACCAGGAGCTCACCCTGTCGCGGCGCGGGCTGAAGCGACTTTACGGCGTCACGCTGACGCTCACCCTGCTGCTCGCGCTGCTGTCCGCGCTCGCGCTCGCGTTCGTGCTTTCCGATCGCCTGTCGGCGCCGCTCGGCGTGCTGGTGGAAGGCACGCGCGCGGTGGCGAGCGGCGACTTCAGCCGGCGCGCGGCGGTCGCCTCCAGCGACGAGCTCGGCGTGCTCACCGAATCGTTCAACAGCATGACGTTGCAGCTTGCCGAAGCGCGCGCCCAGGCCGAGCGCCACCAGGCGGCGCAGGCGCAGGCCAGGGCCTACCTCGAGAGCATACTGGCCAACCTGTCCGCCGGCGTGCTCGCGTTCGACGAGGAGCTCAACCTGCGCGCGGCGAACCCCAGCGCCGGCGGCATACTCGGCGTGGATTTCGCTCCGCTCATCGGAGCCGCGCCGGCGCGCTGGGCGGAGCGCGAGCCCGGAATGAGCGAGCTCGCGCGGGAAATCGTCGCCGCGTTTGAGCGCGCCGACAGGAGTGAATGGGAGCAGCAGGTCGAACGCCCGCTGCGCGGGGGCACCCAGCTGCTGCTGCTGCGCGGCACACGCCTGCCGCAAGGCGCGGAGGGCGGTTGTGTCGTCGTATTCGACGACATTACGCACCTTGCCGAAGCGCAGCGTGCGGCGGCGTGGGCCGAGGTGGCGCGGCGGCTCGCGCACGAGATCCGCAACCCGCTTACGCCGATCCAGCTCTCCGCCGAACGGCTGCAGCTCAAGCTCACCGGCAAGCTCGCCGACGCGGAAGCCGAGATGCTGGCGCGCGCGACGCAGACCATCGTCAACCAGGTCGCCGCGCTCAAGGGCATGGTGGACGCTTTCAGCCAGTACGGACGCACGCCCGAGCCCTCCATGCGCGAGCTCGATCTCAACACGCTGACGCGTGAAGTGCTGACGCTCTATGAATCTTCGCTCGGACCGAGCGTGCGGTTCGAACTCTCGTCCGAATTGCCCCCAGTGGTGGGCGACGCGGCGCAGCTGCGGCAGGTGATCCATAATCTGCTGCAAAACGCGCAGGACGCGCTGGCCGACACCCTGGAACCGCGCATCACCATCGCGAGCAGCGTGGCGGACGGCATGGTGCAGCTCACGGTGACGGACAATGGCTGCGGTTTCCCCGAGCACCTGATGCAGCGCGCGTTCGAGCCGTATGTCACCACCAAGCCGGGAGGCACCGGGCTCGGGCTGGTGATCGTCAAAAAGATCGTCGAGGAACACGGCGGCACGGCGGCGATCGCCAACGTCGCGCCGCGCGGCGCGCGCGTCACGCTGCGGCTGCCGGCGGCAGTGGCGCAGGGTGTGTCGCGCCAGTCGGCAGCGCAGGCCAAGGTGTAAACTAGGAGCCCCCAACACAATGAAACACACGCTGCGCTGTCACGGTTTTGGCTGGAGAAGAGATCGAGCACCCTCCCAAGCCCGGACTTGGCAAGACACGAGCGCCAAGGCTACGTGCCAAAACCGCGCCAGCCCTCAGGGGGTTGCGGCCAAAATCGCCGACGCGCCGGAACGTGGAGCAGGGGCCCGCTTGCGGGATGCGACCGTGAAGGCGCGTGTGAGGAACGCGCATCCGGCGCTCTCCTGTCCCGCTCCGGGGTCGCATCCAAGCATGGAACGCTTGGAACCTGCTCCGCCCTGCGCGGGACGCTTTGTCGCTCGGCTTGCCAATATAGCGAATATTGACTGCACCTCTCTTCGCGCCATCGGCGATTTTTGCTCGCAACGCACATGCATTTCATTGTGTTAGGGGCTCCAACGGGCTTCACCTTATGCAGCAGATCCTGGTCGTAGACGACGAAATCGGCATCCGCGAACTGCTGTCCGAGATCCTGAGGGACGAAGGCTATCACGTGCGGCTCGCGGAAAACGCGGGCGAAGCGCGCGCGTTCCGCAGCCAGACGCGCCCCGATCTGGTGCTGCTCGACATCTGGATGCCCGACACCGACGGCATCACGCTGCTCAAGGAATGGGCAAGCGCGGGGCTGCTCACCATGCCGGTGGTGATGATGTCGGGGCACGGCACGATCGACACCGCGGTCGAGGCCACCCGCATCGGCGCTTACGATTTCCTCGAGAAACCCATAGCGCTGCAGAAGCTGCTCGCCACCGTGGGCCGCGCGCTCAAGCACGGCGGCGAGCAGGCGCAACCGGCGCTCTCGCTCGCAAGTCTGGGGCGCGCGCCGCTCATCGTCGAGCTCAAGCAGCGCCTGGAACGTGTCGCCGGCCTGCGCACGACGCTGCTGCTCGCCGGCGAACCGGGCTGCGGCATCGGGCTCGCGGCGCGGTTCATGCATCAGCGCAATACGCCGTGGGTTGCGCCCGACAGCAACGGGACGCTCGCCGAGACGCCGCTCGAACTGCTCAACCAGGCGCGCGAGGGTACGCTGTTCCTGCACGAGGTGGCGGATCTTTCCAAGGTGGAGCAGAAGGGCCTGTTGCTGCTCGCCTCCAAGCTCGAGCGCTACAACGTGCGGCTCATCTGCGGTGCCTCGCGCGACCTCGCGGAGCTGGTGGCGCACGGCGCATTCGACAGCCGCCTCTACGGAGCGCTGGCGGCGACCACCATCCGGCTGCCGAGCCTGCGCGAGCACCGCGAGGACGTGCCGGATCTCGCCAACCTGATGCTGACACGGATGGTGGAGGCCAAGGAGGCCGCGCCGCGCCAATTCACTACCGCCGCGCTCAATGCGCTGCGGAACTACGACTGGCCGGGAAATCTCGCCCAGCTCGAGACCGCGGTGCGCACGCTCGCGCTCACCGCGCTCTCCGACCAGATTTCGCTCGAAGAGGTCAACCGCGCCCTGCCGCAGCCCGCTTCGATGCCGCTCGTTGCGCACGACCTGCCCTTCGACCTGCCGCTGCGAGACGCGCGCGATGCCTTCGAGCGCGTCTATTTCGAGTATCACATCGCGCGCGAGGGCGGCAACATCAGCCGGGTGGCGGAGAGCGTCGGGCTGGAGCGCACCCATCTCTATCGCAAGCTCAAGCAGCTCGGCATCAGGCTCGCCCGCAAGAACGACGAGTAGGCATGCGTTCGCGGCACAGCGGCCACCGCGCCAGTTTATAATTGGCGCACTTTCCGTTCCGCCCCTCGCAAGGAAGACTTGATGAACACCCGGGTTGAACTTGCCAACGCGATACGCGCGCTGGCGATGGACGCCGTACAGCAGGCGAACTCCGGCCATCCCGGCATGCCGATGGGCATGGCGGAGATCGCGGAAGTGCTGTGGAACCACCACCTGCGGCACAACCCGGGCAACCCGGCGTGGCCGAACCGGGACCGCTTTGTGCTCTCGAACGGCCACGGCTCGATGCTGCTCTACGCGCTGTTGCACCTCACCGGCTACGACTTGCCGATGGCAGAGCTCAAGCGCTTCCGGCAGCTGCACTCGAAGACCCCGGGGCATCCCGAGTACCGCTGCGCGCCGGGCGTGGAGACCACCACCGGGCCGCTCGGCCAGGGCATCTCGAACGCGGTGGGCATGGCGCTCGCCGAAAGGCTGCTCGCGGCCGAGTTCAACCGGCCCGGGCTCGACATCGTTGACCACCACACCTATGTCTTCCTCGGCGACGGCTGCATGATGGAGGGCGCTTCGCACGAAGCCTGCGCGCTCGCGGGCACCTTGGGCCTGGGCAAGCTCATCGCCGTGTACGACGACAACGGCATCTCGATCGATTCGGACAAGGGCAACATCCGCCAGTGGTACACCGACGACGTGCGGCGCCGCTTCGAGGCCTACGGCTGGCAGGTGATCCCGAACGTTGACGGCCACGACGTGGAGGCGGTGGACCGGGCGCTGAAGAAGGCGAAGCGCGAGAAAGCGCGACCGACGCTCATCTGGGCGAAGACCGTGATCGCGAAGGGCGCGCCGACCAAGGCGAACACTGGCGCCGCGCACGGCGCGGCGCTCGGCGAGAAGGAGGTCGCCGCCACCCGCGAGGCGATCGGCTGGCGCCACCCTGCGTTCGAGATCCCGCAGCACGTGTATGAGGGCTGGGACGCGCGCCAGCGCGGCGCGTCCGCCGAGCGGCGCTGGAAACGGCTCTTCGCCGCCTACGAAAAGCAGTACCCGGTGGAGGCGGCCGAGTTCCGCCGCCGCACCGCGGGCGAGCTTCCACAAGATTTCCGCGCGCGGGTAGATGCGCTCGTCAAGGAGCTCGACTCCAAGGCGGAGG
The DNA here is from genome assembly GCA_023266245.1 of Betaproteobacteria bacterium. Taxonomy (GTDB): domain Bacteria; phylum Pseudomonadota; class Gammaproteobacteria; order Burkholderiales; family SG8-41; genus SG8-41. Next base: position 33,683 of record JAHFRO010000023.1, read on the forward strand.
CGGTCGCGACGCGCAAGGCATCGCAGACCGTGCTCGAGACGCTCGCGCCCTCGCTGCCCGAGCTCGTCGGCGGCTCGGCCGACCTCACCGGCTCGAACCTCACCATGGTGAACACCTCGAAGGTGGTCGGGCGCGAGGGCGGCGGCAACTACATCTTCTACGGCGTGCGCGAGTTCGGCATGTGCGCCGTGATGAGCGGGCTCGCGTTGCACGGCGGTTTCATTCCCTACGGCGGCACATTCCTGGTGTTCTCCGATTACGCGAGAAGCGCGCTGCGCCTGGCGGCGCTCATGGGCGTGCGCGTGATCTACGTATTCACGCACGATTCCATCGGTCTGGGCGAGGACGGGCCGACGCACCAGCCGATCGAGCACGCGGCGAGCCTGCGGCTCATGCCCAACATGGAGGTGTGGCGGCCGTGCGACACGGTGGAGTCAGCCGTGGCGTGGGCCGCCGCGATCGGGCGCAAGGACGGGCCGACGAGCCTCCTGCTCACGCGCCAGAGCGTGCCATTCGTCAAGCGCGAGCCGCAGCAGCTCGAATGGATACGCCGCGGCGGCTACATCCTCGCGGAGGCGGCGGGCGCCGCGCCGCAGTGCATCGTGATCGCGACGGGCTCGGAGGTGAGCGTCGCGCTCGAGGCGCGGAAGCTGCTCGCGGCCGAAGGCGTCGCCGTTCGAGTCGTCTCCATGCCCTCGACCGGCGTGTTCGACCGCCAGGACGAGGCGTACCGCGCCGGCGTGCTGCCGCGTGGCGTGCCGCGGGTGGCGGTGGAGGCGGGCGTGCCGGATTTCTGGCGCAAGTACGTCGGGCTCGAGGGCGCGGTGGTGGGAATCGACCGCTTCGGCGAATCGGCGCCGGGAGGCGAGCTGTTCAAGTATTTCGACTTCACCGCGGCCCATGTCGCCAAGGCGGTGAAAGGCGTAATAGCAAGGTAGAATTCGGCTATCGGAATCGGGAGAACGCTCATGACCATCAGGGTCGCGATCAACGGCTACGGCCGCATCGGCCGCAACATCCTGCGCGCGCACTACGAGGGCGGCAAGAAGCACCCGATCGAAATCGTCGCGCTGAATGACCTGGGGGACGCGAATATCAACGCCCATCTCACCCGCTATGACTCCGCCCATGGACGGTTTGCCGGCAAGGTCGAGGTGGACGGCGATCACCTGGTGGTGAACGGTGATCGCATCCGCGTCTGCGCGCAGAAGGACCCGGCGCAGCTGCCGTGGAAGGAGATGAGCGTGGACGTGGTGCTGGAATGCACCGGGCTATTCACCAGCAAGGCCAGGGCGCAAGCGCATCTTACTGCCGGCGCCAAGCGCGTCATCCTCTCGGCGCCCGGTGAAAAGGACGTGGACGCAACCGTGGTCTACGGCGTCAATCACCATCTGCTCAAGCCCTCGCACACGGTGATCTCGAACGCCTCCTGCACCACCAATTGCCTGGCGCCGCTGGTGAAAGCGCTCGATGACCGCATCGGCGTCGTCTCCGGCCTGATGACCACGGTGCACGCTTACACCAACGACCAGGTCCTCATCGACGTCTACCACAAGGATCTGCGCCGCGCGCGCGCCGCGACCATGTCCATGATTCCCACCAAGACCGGCGCCGCCGCGGCGGTGGGGTTGGTGCTGCCGCACTTGAACGGCAAGCTTGACGGCTTCGCGATCCGGGTGCCGACCATCAACGTCTCGATCGTGGACCTCGCCTTCATCGCCAGGCGGCCCACCTCGGTGGACGAAGTGAACCAAGCGGTCAAGGAGGCGGCTGCGAGCGATCTCAAGGGCATCCTCGAGTACAGCACTGAGCCGCTGGTATCGGTGGACTTCAACCATAACCCGGCCTCCTCGATCTTCGACGCGACGCTCACCAAGGTCGCCGAAGGCACGTTGGTCAAGGTTTGCTCTTGGTACGACAACGAGTGGGGCTTCAGCAATCGCATGCTGGATACGACCGTGGCGTTCGTGAAGGCCGCGGCTGACACCGGCGCCAAGAAAGTCGCGGCATAAATGTCTGATCCGTGAAACGTGAAA